>JAOAIT010000052.1 GCA_026414565.1 Verrucomicrobiia bacterium | reverse complement strand
CCGGCTGAGGGTCACCAGAAGGAAATCATTGCCCGCCACCGGCACGGTGGGCGCCTGCAGCACCGCACTCAACGCCCCCGCCGCAAACGCCAGCGTCCCATTGGTCCGCCCCACCCGGTTGCCCAGGATTTCAAAATCCACGGTGGTGCCCGGCAAGGCCGGTTCATTCAGGCTGACGGTTACGCCATTGGTAAAGGCGGTCAGGGAGCGCGGGCCGGCATCGCCGGCCAGGCTGAGTTGGGGCAGGATAACTTCGTAGGTGACTTCTTCGACGCCGGTGATGAAGGTGTCGAGTCCCTCGGTGAGCTGCACCTTGAGCACCGCAAAATTCGCGGGATTGAGGCCGGAGGGATAGATTTTTTGCAGCATGCGTCCAGCCTCGAAGGTCACGAGGCCATTGGTGAGGAGCTGGCCGTCCCCCAGGAGGGCATAGCGCACGGCCACGGTGCGGGGACGGAAAACGCTCAGGCGCACGGGGACGCCATTGGTGATTTCCATGAGGCGGAAGCGGTTGGTCCAGACGGCCAGGCCCACGCCCGGGGGGGCGTCGGGGGGGGTGGAGGAGAAGGCGGCCAAGCGCGGGCCATGGGCCTCGGCATTCCACACTTGATTTTCCGGCCAGCGCGGGTCCGGGCGGGTGAGGAAATTGCCGCGGATATCCATGTTGGCGACGCGGTAGGTCCAGTCCTGGAAATTCATGCCCCAGACATCGCGATGATTGTGGAGGAAGATGCTGTTGGTGGCGATCATGCGGCCACTGTAGGCCCAGTTGTAGTTATCGCCGAAGCGGGCGCCGGTCATGCAATCCACGACGTAGCAGCGCTCCAGGCGGCCGGTGGGACCGCCATACCCTGATTCCAGCGCCTGACCGCAGTTGATGAACACGCCGTCATAATGCGCCACGGATTTGTCCGGCCCGCCGCTCTGGCTGTCGGAGAGGGAGTTGGCTTCGTGATGGATGCCTTCAAACCAGCAATTTTGGTAATTGAGGAAACCTGAGCCGTCACCGCCGGAGTCCACGCCGTCGTCCTTGGTCCAGCCGAAGAGGGTGTTGGTGAAGCCGTGCGGTCCCAGCGGGGAGTCCACGATGTACAAGCCATCGTTGTCGCCATCCACGAAATTGGTGGAGATATCCGGGCATTCGATGAAGGCGCTGTCGTTGACAAGGAATTGCGCGCCGGTGTACTCGCCGCCGGTGGTGCAGCCCTGCATGAGGAAACGGGTCAGGGTGATGCGATAGGAGCGTCCGCTGCCGCCCTGGGCGTGGCCGAACTGGCCGGGCAGCCAGATGGCGGCGGTGTCGGTGAGGGTGAGATTGTTGTTGACGCCCGAGAGGGAAATGAGGGCCTGCTCGGCGCGGTGGCTGGTGATGCCAGAAAAACTGGGATCATGGCCATGGCCCCCAAACCAGTAGCCGGAGTAGCCGCCTGCGCCGGTGAAGAGGGCGCCGGTGGCGGTGAAGTCGGTGTTGTTGGCATGTTGGACAAAACCGCCCCAAGGTTGGTTGGTGGCGAGGGGGGCAAAGACGACCGGGCGGGCGACGGTGCCGTTGATGGTAATGGAAGCATTGTTGGTAAAACTGATGACGGGACTAATTCGCACGACGGTGCCGGCGCCGATGGTCAGGGAACTGCCGGCGGTCAAGTTGACATGGTTGGTGATGGCGATGCGCGCATTTTCCGGCCAGGCCACATTACCGCTCAGCGTGCCGCTGACGGTGGTCCAGTTGACCTGGCTTTCGTAGGTCACGGTTTTGGTGGTTTGTAGTCCCGCGAGGCTGAAGACATACTGGACTGCGCCGGGGCCAGCCGGGGTCAAAAAGCCGGAGCCTACTCCCCGTTTGATGGGGATGGGGCTGCTGCCGGAGACGGTGACGGTGCCGTTGACGCGCACGGCACGGCCCTGGGCGTCCACCACCCAAATGACGAGAGGCGGGGCCATGTCGGCTGGATAGCGTTCCGGCGCCATGATGCGCAGTTGCGCCCCGGCAAATTCCTGGGGGGCGCTGGGGATGGGCGGATAGAGGGGCAGGGGGGGCAGGCCGCGCTCGGTATTGCTGCGTTCGGCCGGATAAACGATGAATTGGGTGAGATTGCTGGCAACGGTTTGAGTGGTGAGGTTGGTGGCAAGCACCAGCAGCTCGTAATAGTCCGCGCGGGTGACGGTGACGGGGGCACCCACAGGGACGGGGATGTCGTTCAACCAGGCGGCGCCGGCGAAACCACTTTGCAGGGTGACGGTGAAGGTGGCGCTATCGGCGTAACTGTTGTAATTGCGGTTGGCGATGCCGGAGACGGTGATTTGGGCCTGGGCAGGGGGGAGCGGCAGGGCCGCCGCACAGGCGAAAAGAAAGCCATACAGCAGACGCTTCATGCATCTACCATGCCGGAAAAGCGCCTTCGCTGCAACTCTGGAGCATGCAAATTGCGCTCGACGCTGCGGGGCGCGGGTGATAAAGAGTGGATGGCAGAGGCCTTATATTATGAAAAAAATCCTGATTATCGGCGCCATTGTGGCCGTCATTGTCATTGCCGCCCTGGTGGTAGTCTTTTTGAATCTTGACCGCATTGTGAAACAGGGTGTCGAGACGGTGGGGCCCAAAATCACCAAAACGGAGGTGCGTCTGGACGGGGTTTCTTTGTCACCCTTTTCAGGCAATGGGAAACTGAAGGGGCTCTTTGTGGGCAACCCGCAAGGCTTCAAAACCCCGTCCGCGATTGAAGTGGGCGCGATGGAGGTGCAGGTCAATCTGGCCTCGCTCAAGAGCGACAAGATTGTGGTGGAGAAGGTGGCCATTCAGGGTCCGGTGATTACGTTTGAGGGGACGTTGAGCGGCAGCAACCTCAAGAAAATCATGGATAACGTGGAGGCTGTGGCGGGCGGCAAGGAGGATACGGGCACCTCCAAAACCATCCAAATCAAAGATCTCACCATTACGGGGGGCAAAATTAATTTCAGCTTCACCGGGCTGGGCGGGCGGACGGTCAGCGCGCCGCTGCCGGATTTGCATTTGACCAACATTGGCACTGAGGACAAGGGCGCCACGGTGGCGCAGGCCACCAAACAGGTGTTGGGGGCGGTGGTGAGCAATGTGGACAAGATAGCCGCCAAGATGATTCAGGAGGTGGGCAAGCTGGGCAAAGAAGCCGTCAATACGGCGGTGGAGCAGGTGGACAAGGCCGCGCAGGGCGTCAAGAAACTATTCAAGTAGCCCCGTATGCCCTGGACCTCTGCGGCAGTGGCCGAGCTCCGCGCGATGGTGGGGGCGGCGGAGGTGTTGACGGCGCCGGAGGACCTAATTCCGTATTCTTTTGATGGCACGGCGGCGCTGAAGCAGATGCCGGCGGCGGTGGTTTTTGCCCGGACCACCGCGCAGGTGAGCGAGCTGCTGCGCTGGGCCAATGCCCGGCGAGTGCCCGTGGTGACGCGGGGTTCGGGCACGGGTTTGAGTGGCGGCAGCGTGCCGGTAAAAGACGGCATCGTGCTCTGCCTGGCCAAGATGAACCGGGTGTTGGAGGTGGATGCCGCCAATTTGACTCTGCTGGCCGAGGCGGGGGCCACCACGCAGGCCGTGGCGGAGGCCGCCGCGCAGGCGGGACTTTTTTATCCGCCAGATCCCGGGTCACTTAAGATTTCCACCATAGGGGGCAATGTGGCGGAAAATTCGGGTGGGTTGCGCGGCCTGAAATATGGCGTGACGCGGCAATATGTGATGGGGCTGGAGGTGGTTCTACCGGACGGGGAGGTGTTGTGGACGGGCAATAAATGTGTGAAAGATGTGGCCGGCTACAGCCTGCGGGATTTGTTTATCGGTTCGGAGGGGACCCTGGGGGTGATCACCCGGGTTTTGTTGAAGCTGCTGCCGCGGCCGCAGGCTCGAAAGACGATGCTGGCGACGTTTGCGCGGATGGAGGACGCCGCCGCGGCGGTGTCGGCCATCATTGCCGCGCCGATAATTCCGTGCACCCTCGAATTTCTGGATCGCACGACCCTGCAGTGTGTGGAGGATTACGCCAAGATTGGGCTGCCGCTGGATTGCGAGGCGTTGTTATTGATTGAAACCGATGGGCACCCCGCCGCGGTGGCGGAGGAAGCCGCGGCCATGGAACGCATTTGCCGGGAGCAGGGTGCGCGCGAGGTGCGGGTGGCCGGGGATGCCGCCGAGGCCGAGCGCCTGGCGGCGGCGCGCCGGACGGCGTTCAGCGCCCTGGCGCGGGTGGGGCCGACCACGATATTGGAGGATGCTACGGTGCCGCGCAGCGAGCTGGCGCGGATGATTCGTTTTGTGCAGCAGGTGGCGCAAAAATACCGGTTGCGCATCGGCACCTTTGGCCACATGGGCGACGGCAACCTGCATCCCACGTGTTTGACGGACGAGCGCAACGCCGAAGAAATGCACCGCGTGGAGGCGGCGTTCAAGGAGATTTTCGAGGAGGCCATCCGGCTCGGGGGCACCATTACCGGCGAGCACGGTGTGGGGCTGGCCAAGAAGCACATCCTGCCGCGACAGGCGGGTGAGGCCCAGATGCGGGTGATGCGGGCGTTTCGCCGGGTGCTGGATCCGCAGGGCATCTTGAATCCGGGGAAGTTATGGGACTAGCACCTTCAGCCGGGCCGGCCGGCGGGCCTTCGCTTTTGCGGCATCTGGATTATGCGATTCTGCAGCAGTGCATGCATTGCGGGCTGTGTCTGCCGGTGTGCCCCACCTACGAGGCGACGCATATTGAACGGCACAGTCCGCGCGGGCGGATTGCGCTGCTGCGGTCGGTGGCGGACGGCCAGTTGGGCATGACGGAGACGCTGGCCCGGGAGATGTACTTTTGTCTGGGCTGTTTTGCGTGCATGACGGCCTGCCCGGCCGGCGTGAATTATGCGGAGATGTTTGAGGCGGCGCGGGCGGAGGCCGAGCTGAGCGGGAGGCTGGAGCGCCCCCTGCGGCGGTTGGTGCGGTCGGTCACGATACGGTGGTTGTTCATGGATATGCGCCGGTTGAAGGCGCTGGGCCGGCTGTTGCGCCTCTACGAAGCGAGTGGCGCGCAGGGTTTGCTGCGGCGCAGCGGCCTGTTGCGCCTGCTGCCGCGGCGCTGGCAGGAATTGGAGGCGATGACCCCGCCGGTGCAGCCGCGGTGGTCCGCGCAACTGATTCCGCCCCGGCTGCCGGCGGTTGGGCAACGCCGGCATCGCGTGGCGCTGCTGACGGGCTGCGCGCAGGACATACTTTTCAGCGAGATCAACCGGGACACCGCGGAGGTGCTGGCGGCCAATGGTTGCGAGGTGGTCACCCCGCCGCACCAGCATTGTTGCGGCTCTCTGCATGCGCATAACGGCGAATTGACGCTGGCCTGCGAGCTGGCGCGGCGTCAACTGGAACAGTTTCCGCCGGGAGAGTACGACGCGATCATCACGAATGCCGGGGGCTGCGGGTCGCATCTGCGGCATTACTCCCGGCTGCTCGGTGAGGATCCGGCATGGGCGGCAACGGCACGAGCCTGGGATCAAAAAGTGCAGGACATCCATGAATGGCTGGTACGCATCGGTTGGCGCGCGCCGGGCGGCAGCCAGCCCAAGCTGCGGGTGGCCTACCATGAAAGCTGTCATCTGGCGCATGGGCAAAAGATTGTGGCCCAGCCGCGCGCCCTTTTGCGGTCCATTCCCAACCTGGAGCTGATTGAACTGCCGGAAAGCAACTGGTGCTGCGGGAGTGCGGGCATTTACAACGTCATTCAGCCCGAGATGGCGCGGCAGCTTCTGGAGCGCAAGCTGGCGCATCTGCGCCGCACGGGCGCGGAAGTGGTGGCCACGGGCAATCCCGGGTGCCTGCTGCAACTCATGAACGGAGCCCGCAGCGCCGGCATGAGACTGAGGGTGGTTCATCCGGTCACGCTGCTGGCTGAGGCGTACCGTCGGGAAAGGCGGCCGGAGGGGGCAGGGCAGGGGGGCCGGGCGGATTAAGGCAGCTCAAAAAAGACCAGCGTGCGGTGGGATTTGGTGGGGCGGGCCGCGCCGTTGGTCCGTCCCCCGCACCATTTGCGCAGGATTTGCCACCAGCGGGGGCGTTCGTGGCGGGCTGCCGGTTTGGGCCGGGCCGCCGGGGCGCACACGTTGGCATGAGAATCAGGCATGGAGAATCTCTGGGTCAGGCGGATTTAAGTCCCAACAACTTGCGCACCTTGTCGCCCGCCCGGATGAACTTGACGAGGACGGGGGTGGGCCACTGCCGGATCTGGGTGTACCACTGGGACATGGTTTCAAAAAAATCGGCCAGCTCGCTCAGGCGGTTCATGGTGTAGGCGTCCACCTTGGGGTCTTTGGCGGCGTCGAGCAGGCAATCGCGGAGGACGGTCAAGGTGGGGTCCAGTTCCCGCTTTTTGCGCTCGTCCAGCACCACCCGGAACATTTCCCAGACATCGCGCATGGATTCAAAGTGGTCGCGTTTGTCGCCCATGACATGCACCAGGCGGACAATGCCCCAGTTTTGCAGTTCCTTGAGGCTGGTGCTGACGTTGGAGCGCGCGACGTTGAGGGTGGCGGCGATGTCCTCCGCATTGAGGGGTTTGGGCGAGATGAACAAGAGCGCATGAATCTGGGCCACGGTGCGGTTGATGCCCCAGCGGGCCCCCATTTCCCCCCAGTGGAGGATGAACTTTTCCTGGACGGGCGTCAGTTGAATCATATTTCAATGATTTCTGTCTGTTCAGAAATTACTGCATCTTCATGTAAATGGCAAACGGAATCTTGCGCCGCAGCGCGTTGCCCCGCCGGTGTGCGGCGGGGCCGGCGGTCCATTCTGCCTTGCCTTGCGCGCGCGTCCGTCCTAGAGTGGCGCCATGAAAAAAGTCGCTGTCATCCTGTCCGGTTGTGGAGTCTTTGACGGAGCCGAGATCCATGAATCGGTGTTGACTCTCCTGGCGCTGGATCGCGCCGGCGCCCAGGCGGTGTGCGCCGCCCCCGACATTCCCCAGCACCATGTGATCAATCATCTCACGCGCCAGCCGGTGCCGCAGGAAACGCGGAATGTGCTGGTGGAATCGGCGCGGATTGCGCGGGGCAACATCGTGGCCCTGGACAAGCTGAAACCGCGGGAGGTGGACGCGGTGATTGTGCCGGGCGGCTTTGGGGCGGCCAAGAATCTGTGCACCTTTGCGCTGGCGGGGGAGAATTTTGAGGTGCAGCCGCAGGTGGCGGGTTTTTTGCGGGAGGCGCATCAACTGGGCAAGCCGATCGGGCTGGTGTGCATTGCGCCGGCCATTGCGGCCAAATTGTTTGGGCCGGAGAAGGTGGAGTTTACGATTGGCAACGATGCCGGGACGGCCCAGGCGCTGAGCAAGCACGGGGCGAATCATGTCAACTGCACGGTATATAACGCGGTGGTGGATCGGCGGCACAAGATTGTGACCACGCCGGCCTATATGCTGGCCGGGCGGATCACCGAGGCGGAGGCGGGCATCAACAAACTGGTGCAGGCGGTCCTGGAGATGGCATGAACCTCAACCCCCGGCAGGCAAGATCATGAAAAAATCTTTGGGAGGCCGTCCGTTGTTATTTCCGACGCCGGTTTTGATCATTGGCACTTATGATGCTGAAGGCAAACCCAACGTGGCGGCGGTATCGTGGGGGGGTATATGTTCTTCGGATCCCCCCTGTGTGGCGATTTCGCTGCGGCGGGTGACGCACACTTATTCCAACATCACGCATCATAAAGCGTTCACGGTCAACGTGCCCTCGCATGAGCAGGTGAAGGTGGCGGATTACTTTGGCCTGATTTCCGGCAAATCGGTGGACAAGTTTGCCAAAGCCAAGATGACGCCGGTGAAAAGCACGCTGGTGGCGGCGCCGTACGTGAAGGAATTTCCCCTGGTGCTGGAGTGCCGGTTGCGCCACACGGTGGAGATTGGCCTGCATGTGCAGTTCATCGGGGAGATTCTGGATGTCAAGGCCGACGAGGCGGTGCTCAACCCCAACGGGCTGCCGGACATCAAGAAGGTGAATCCGCTAATCTTTGATCCGGCCACGCACAGTTATTACAATGTGGGCATGTTTGTGGCGGATGCTTTTTCGATTGGGGAATCCCTGCGTTAACCATGAAAGCGACGCGTGCCTGGATGGACATTTCGGTGCCGCTGCGGCAGGGGATGGTGCATTGGCCCGGTGATCCGGCGGTATATATCCAGCGGGTGAAAACCATCGGGCCGGATTCCAGTTGCAACCTGACGCATCTGAATCTGGGGGCGCATACGGGCACGCACATGGATGCGCCGCTTCATTTCCTGGCTGAGGGAGAGGGCATGGAGGCGCTGCCGTTGGACGCCGTGATCGGCCCGTGTCGGGTGATCGCCATTCATCATCCCGAGATCATTTCGGTGGAGGAGTTGAAGCGCCACCGGCTGCGGCGGGGGGAGCGAGTGTTGTTCAAGACGGCGAATTCAGAAAAATCGTGGAGCCGGCCCGATTTCGATCCTCATTTTGTCTATATCCCGGCGGCCACGGCCCAGTACCTGGTGGATTGCGGGGTGCGGACGGTGGGGGTGGATTATCTGTCGGTGGGCGGGTACAAGAAGGATGGCCGCCAGACGCACCAGATACTGCTGGGGGCGCGCATTTGGTTGATTGAGGGATTGAATCTGTCCGCGGTCCAGCCGGGCCGTTATGATTTGATTTGTCTGCCGCTAAAGATTGTGGGGAGCGACGGAGCGCCGGCGCGGGCGGTCGTCCGCCCGCGCAAGGGGGGTCGTTCGCGTTACAAGCGGGACTGAGGCGGTTGGAGGTCGGCGCCGGTTTGGGCCAGCAACTGGCTGACGGCCCGGAGGAAATCCCCGGTTTTGAAGGGCTTGCTCATGAAATAATCCACGGGGCGTCCATCCACGCGGATGTCTTTTTCCTCGACGGTGCCGCTGACCAGGAAGGCCTTGGTGGTGGGGGAGAGCCGCTTGCACTCGGCCAGGAATTGCACGCCATTGATCAGGCGGGCGCCCATGGAGAAATCGCTGATCACCAAGCGGGGCTTGACGGGGGCATTCCGGAAGGCCGCCAGGGCGGCCTCGCCGGAATTAAACGTCAGATAGGACCAGCCCGCCGATTCGAGCAGCAGGGCGGTCAGTTCCTTCAAATGCGGGTCGTCCTCGGCCACATAGATGGTGACCGGCTCAGGAGTTGGGCTTGCTGGCTTGCCTGATGGCGTTTGCATGTGGTGCAGGGGATGGCGGCGCACCGTGCGTTGACCACCGCTGGTTGCTCTCCAGCCCGCCCGTTCCGCGGGCGATGCTCAAGTTCCGCCATCTTGCTGCTTACCGGGCTATTATGTCTTATTTGGCAATAATCAACAAATCAAAATGAGCAACTTCCACGCCATTCTTAATTTTGACTCAAGGGCAGGGCTTCAGCGGGGACGAATCAATAGTTCTTCCACAATGGCCCGGGGCGGCAGCTCGATGGCGAGCAGCACGCAAGCGGCCACGTCTTCGGGTTGCAACATGCGGGCGCGGGCGGTGGCGTCCGGGGGCTGGGGACGGCGGTCGAGCAGGGGGGTGTCAATGTCGCCGGGCAGGATGGCGCAGGCGCGAATGCCGCGGGTGCGTTCCTCGGCATTGATGGCCTGGGTCAGCCCCAGGAGGCCAAATTTGGACATGGAATAAGCGGGTCCGGCCTTGGGGCTGGCCTGGCGGGCGGCGTCAGAAATCACATTGACGATGGTGCCGGAGCCGCGTTGTCGCATGTGCGGGAGAAAGGCCTGCACGCAGTAATAAGCGCCATGCAGGTTGGTGTTGATCATCAGGTGATAGTCCTCGCGGGAGAGCAGCTCCAGGCTGCGTTGGGGCACGTTGGTGCCGGCGGCATTGACCAGGACTTCCACCGCCCCCCATTGCGCCAACACGGATTGCCCCATGGCGGCGACGGCGGATTCGTTGCCCACATCGCAGGGAAAAAGGGCCATGCGGTCTGCGGCGGGGCCGGCCAGGGCCGCGGTGGCCTGCAGGGCGGCGGTGCGACGGCCCACCAGGGCCACCTGCCACCCGGCGCGCACGAGGGCCAGGGCAACTGCCTGTCCCACCCCGCTGCCTGCGCCGGTGACGACGGCATTCTTGCAGGTATTCATGGGGCCGGGTTTAGACGCCAATCAGCGCGCGATAATCCGCAGCGTTCATCAACTGCTCCACTTCCGCCGGATTGGCCGGCTTGAGCTTGACCAGCCAGCCGCCGGTGTAAGGTTCGCTGTTGATCAGACCGGGGTTTTGGGTGACGGCGGTATTGACTTCGACCACTTCGCCGCCAATGGGCGCGTACACATCACTGGCGGTCTTTACGGATTCCACCACGGCAAAAGCCTCGCCCGCGGTGACCTTTCTTCCCACGGCCGGCAGCTCGACGAAGACCAGCTCGGTCAGCTCGTGTTGGGCGTGGTCGGTGATGCCGATAATGGCCAGGCCATTCTCCAGCCGGACCCACTCGTGGGATTTGGTGTATTTCAGGGATTCGGGTACGTTTTGGCTCATAAAGCTGGTTGCAGCAAGGTTTAGGCGGTTGTGGGGGGGCGATAAAGGGGCTTGGGCACAATTTCCGCGGGGATTCGCCGGCCACGTATTTCAATTTCCAGCATGGTATGGGGCAGGGCGTAGGCCGCCGGCACGTAGCCCATGCCGATGCCCACCCCCAGGGAGGGGCTTTGGGTGCCGCTGACCACCTGACCGGCCGGCGCAGGAAGTCCGGGCACCCAGATGGGATACCCCGGGCGCGGGGGGGGCTGTTTTTCGGGCATCTTGAACGCCACACAGCGGCGGGCGGGGCCCAGCCGCGCCTGTTCTTCCAGCACGGCGCGCCCGACAAATGGCCCCTTGTCCAGCGCCACAAACATTTTCAAACCCGCTTCCAGGGGGGTGGTGTTTTCGTCCAGCTCGTGCCCGTAGAGCGGATACCCCATTTCGGTGCGGAGGGTGTCGCGGGCGCCCAACCCGGCCGGTTGCAGTCCGGCCGCCCGGCCGGCCTCGAGACAGGCCTCCCAAAGAGATTCGATGAGCGAGGCGCTGGTGTACACTTCGAAGCCATCCTCCCCCGTGTAACCGGTGCGGGAGACCCAGACGGGCATGCCTTGAAAGGCAAAGCGCGCGATTTGATTTTTTTTCAGTTCGGTGACACTGGCCACTGCCGCACCGGCCGTAGCCGGACCCTGCAGGCAGGCCTGGATGAAATGGACGGTGGCGGGGCCCTGAATTGCGACGGCGCCTGTGAGGTCTGACTGGTTTTCCAGATGCACATCGGCGTGGTGGGGAAAGGCCTGGCAGCGCTCCTGCATCCAGTTCCAGTCCGCCTCGATGCGGGAGGCGTTGATGACCAGGAGAAAGTCCTGTTCGCCCCGGCGGAAAACATAGAGGTCGTCCACCACGCCGCCGCGGGGGTTGCACATGAGGGTGTATTGGCCCTGACCGACACCGAGTTTGCGGATGTCATTGGTCAGGAGTTCATTGAGAAAGGCCGTGGCGGCAGGCCCCTGGCAGCGGACTTCCCCCATGTGGGAGATGTCGAAAATGCCGGCGGCCCGCCGCACGCAAAGATGCTCTTCCACGATGCTGGTATATTGGACGGGCATCTCCCACCCGCCAAACTCCACCATTCGCGCCTGGCGCCGGAGATGGGCGCCGAATAACGGCGTGCGTTTCAGGCCACTCATAATGATCCCGCCGGCCACCTGCATGGCGGCCGCGCTCAAAGCTAGAAAAGCACTGCCTACTTGGCAATGGGAAATCCGCCCCCCAAGGTGCTGCCAAAGCTGGGTGCGGAGCGGCTTTTTCCTGTGGCGGGAGCGCATTAGTTTGAGCCAGACCCCGGGGCGGGCAGGGTTCACCCCGTAGTACCCGGGCCGCAAAAACTTTCGCTTGACGCCATGGCGGGGGCGTCTTATGTTCACGGCGTGTTTATGAATATGCTTCGGCACGACGTACTGCTGGTAGTCGCCGTAAACGGCGGCGCCGTGTGCGCTTGTCGAAGCTAGGGAGCATGATTTTCGACAAGAACCCACGGCCCAGTCGGTCGTGGGTTTTTTGTTAGCCCGCGACCCCGGGCCAACAAACCCAAAAACACAACATGAGCAGCAAAACGACAGCAGCAGCGACCATGCGCAAGAAGGCTCCGGCACGCAAGCGCGCGGAGGTGGGACGGTTAATGCAGGGCAGCGAGATTTTCGTGGAAGCCCTGGAGCGTGAAGGGGTGGAGGTGATTTTTGCCTATCCCGGCGGCGCCAGCATGGAGTTGCATCAGGCGCTGACCCGGTCGAAGCAGATTCGCACCATTCTGCCGCGGCATGAGCAGGGGGGCTCCTTTGCCGCCAGCGGATATGCGCGGGCGACGGGCAAGGCGGGCGTGTGCATGACCACCAGCGGGCCGGGCGCGACCAACTTGGTGACCGCCATAGCGGATGCGTACATGGACAGTGTGCCGTTGATTTGCATTACCGGCCAGGTGGTGACCTCGATGATTGGCCGGGGCGCCTTCCAGGAGACGGACGTGTTTGGGATGACCCTGCCCATCGTCAAGCACAGCTATCTGATCACGGACATTGCCGATGTGCCGCGGATCGTCAAGGAGGCCTTCCATATCGCCACCACCGGCCGGCCCGGCCCGGTGGTCATTGACTTTCCCAAGAACATCCAGCAGGCCAAAACCCAGCCGGTGTGGCCGACCGAGGTGAACCTGCCCGGATACCCGCCGCCGCCGGAGCCGGATGAAGTGGCGTTGAACGAGATCATCGGGCTGATTGAGAAGGCGGAGCGGCCGGTGATTTATTGCGGTGGCGGGATTATTACCGCCCACGCCCACAAGGAATTGCTGGAGTTTGCGGAGCTGACCCAGATTCCCGTCACCACCACGCTGATGGGGATTGGCGGATTTCCGGAGACGCATCCGCTGTCGTTGCGGTGGCTGGGGATGCATGGGGCCGCCTATGCCAACTGGGCGGTGAATGGGGAGCAGCGCAAGGAGAAGCGGGCGGACGGCACGGAGCAGGTGGTCACGGTGGCGCCGGGGGCGGATTTGCTGCTGGCGTTGGCCGCGCGTTTTGATGATCGCGTGACCGGGAAGTTCGACAAGTTCTGCGAGCATGGCACGATTGTGCACATTGACATTGACGCCAGTGAGCACAACAAGAATCGGAAGGTGCATCTGGCGCTGCAATGTGACATCAAGGCCGCCCTGGGGCGGCTGGTGGCGATGATCAAGCGGCGGGGCATCCGCAAGCGATTTGATGCCTGGCATCAGCAGATTGCCCGGTGGAAGGAGAAGGCCCCGTTCCGTTATCAGATTACGGAGGAAGTCCTGCGTTCCGATCACATGCGGGATCACATGCAGGGACAGGAGAAGGAAGTGATTTTGCAGCAGCATGTCATCGAAGTGCTGTATGAGCTGACCGGCGGGGACGCCATCATCACCACCGGGGTGGGGCAGCATCAGATGTGGGCCGGCCAGTGGTACAAATACACGCGGCCGCGGCAGTTCATCACCAGCGGCGGATTGGGGGCCATGGGCTTCGGCTACCCGGCGGCGTTGGGGGTGAAGGTGGCGTGCCCGGACAAGGAGGTGATTGATATTGATGGCGATGGCTCGTTCCTGATGAACGTGCAGGAGCTGGCCACGGCGCACATTGAGAAGATTCCCGCCAAGGCCATCATTCTGAACAACCAGCACCTGGGCATGGTGGTGCAGTGGGAGGATCGTTTCTATCAGGGCAATCGCGGCCACACCTATCTGGGGGACCCGGAGAAGCGTGAGGCCATTTACCCGGACTGGGTGACCATTTGCAAAGGTTTCAACGTTCCCTGCGAGCGGGTGATGTACCGCAAAGATTTGCGGGGCGCGGTGGAGCGGATGCTGGCCGCCAAGGAGCCGTATGTGCTGGACATCATCGTGCCCTATACCGAGCACGTGTTGCCGTTCATTCCGGCGGGGCGGACGGTGGCGGACATGATCATCTGAAGGGCGATTATTTGCATCTAGAACACATGAAGCTCAATGCTGCACTAAAGGACCTGCCGGTTTATCAGCCGGGCCGCCCGATTGAAGAGGTGGCGCGGGAACTGGGGTTACCGGCGGAGGACATCATCAAGCTGGCCTCGAATGAGAATCCGCTGGGGCCGTCCCCCAAGGCCCTGCGGGCCATGGCCAAAGCCGTGCCGCAGGTGAACCTTTACCCGGATGGCAATGCGTATTACCTCAAGCAAAAGCTGGCGGCCAAACTGGGTCTGACGCCCCAGCATATCATTCTGGGCAATGGTTCGAATGAGATCATTGAGTTTCTGGGCCATGCGCTGGTGGAGCCGGGGGCGGAGGTGGTCGTGAGCCAGTATTGTTTCGCCATCTACCCCATCATCACCAAGATGTTTGGGGGCACGGTGGTGGAGGTGCCGGCCAAAAATTACGGCCACGATTTGCCGGCCATGCTGCGGGCGATCACGCCGCGCACGCGGGTCCTGTTCATTGCCAACCCCAATAACCCCACTGGCACGCGGGCTTCCAATCGCGCGCTGCAACAACTGGTGCGGGAGGCGCCCGAGCAGGTGATGGTGGTGTTGGACGAGGCCTACATTGAGTTTCTCGAGGATCCGGCTGATTTTCTGCCAGTTCTGCGGGCGGGCAAGCAGCGCAACCTGATGCTCATGCGGACTTTCTCCAAAATCTACGGCCTGGCCGGGCTCCGGCTGGGCTACGGGCTGGGCCATCCGGAGATAGTGGCGGCCCTGGAGAAAATTCGCCAGCCGTTCAACATCAACAGCGTGGCGCAGGCAGCGGCACTGGCCGCGTTGGACGACACCCGGCACGTGGAACGGACCCGGCGGGTCAACCGGCAGGGGCTGGCCTATTACGGGGAGGTCTTGGAGAAAATGGGGCTGAAATACATTCCCTCGGCCGCAAATTTTGTACTGGTGCAAGTGGGGGAGGGGCAGCGAGTATTCGAGGCCATGCAACGGCGGGGGGTCATTACACGTCCGATGGGCGGCTATCGTTTGCCGGAGTGGCTGCGGATTTCGATTGGCACACCGGCGGAGAATCGTCGTTGTGTGGCGGCGCTGCGCGAGGCGCTGGAGGAAATCCGGCCCTGCTCCACGCAACCCTGATGGCTGTGGCGGCGCCCGATCCAGGCCGGCTCAAGCGATGGATGGCGCAGGTTTGCCTGCGTTGCCCGGTGTGCCGGCAGGCCCGGCGGAAACAGCAGGGCTGGGCGTACAAACTGGTGAAAAACGTGGAGAGCGGCACCTGTCCCTTTTGCCGTGCTTACGCGCAAGTGACGGGGCGCGCCGCCCATGAGCCTCTGCCGGGGGAGGAGGGCAGAGGCTAGCGCAACTTGACCTTGACCACCGCCTGCTGGATGGTCAAGAACGAGCCGCGGCGCCGGGGGACGAGCACCTGGAGATTCAGGGCGTCACCCGCTTTGCGGGAGTGAATCATTTTGGCCGTAGTGACCACATCGGTGGCCGCTTCCTCTTCCACGGCCAGGAGAATCATGCCCCGTTCCAAACCCGCCCGTTCGGCCGGACCGTCTTTTTCCACGGCGGCCACCCACAGGCCGCTGCCGTGGGGGAGGCCCCAGCGGTCGGCCAGTTCAGGGGTCATTTCCTGGAGGGTCGCGCCGAGGCGGCGTTCGATCAATTTTTCGTTGAAGAAGCTTTTTTCGGGCACCAGACGCACCCGGAGGGTGGTTTCCGTGCGGTCCCGCTTGATTCGCAAGGGGATGTCCCGATCCTCCCCCGAACGCAGGAGCAGACGGTTGAACTCGATGAAGCTGTGCACGGGCTGGCCATCCACAGCGAGAATCTGATCGCCTTCCTTCAAGCCGGCCCTGGCGGCGGGGCTGCCTTCCATGAGGTTGGTGACGGCCAGGGGAAAAGCCCCGGGTTTGACGCGGGCCCCGAACCAGAGGCCTTTCAAATTTTCCGGGGTAAAACTTTCCGCCAGGGCCTCGGAGACCATTTTGATGGGGATGGCGAAACCGATGCCCTGGCCTTCGCGATAGACGGCCACATTGATGCCGATTAATTCGCCCCGCAGGTTGATGAGCGGCCCGCCGCTGTTGCCGGGATTGATGGCGGCATCGGTTTGCAGCCAGTCGGCGACGTCCATGGGTTCATTGCCGGTCAGTGGGCGCCGGTTTTTGGAGCTAAGAATGCCCCGGCTCACCGAGCCGCCCAAGCCAAATGGGTTGCCCAGGGCAATCACCGTCTCGCCCAGCAACAAATCGTCATCGGCGGCAAAACGAACGGCAGCAAAACGCTCACCCGGTTTGCAGCGGATTTTTAAGAGGGCCACGTCACTTTTGGTGGAGGTGACGACGCGGTCGCATTCAAACTCGCGGTTGTCGGCAAACCGCACCATGATGCGGCTGGCGCGGCGCACGACGTGGTCGTTGGTGAGCACATACCCCTCTTCATCAATCACGACGCCCGAGCCAAGGCTGTATTGGCGCTGGGGCATGCGCCGATAATAGGGGTCATAGAACTCGCGCAGCAGCTCCTCCAGGGGATGGCGGGTGGGCACGACGGTTTCGGTGGCAATGTTCACCACGGCGGGCATGACTTTTTCGATGGCCACCACGGTGGCATCCCGCCGCACGTCCACCTCCTCGGCGGCGTACAGGGGCAAAAGCATCAAACCCGTGACCAGGCAGACGACGGATTTCCAACCTGCAGGTTGCATGTGGGCAACTTACCCTGCTTGGAGGCCCAAAGCCAGCCCGCAGTTGTCTGGTGCGGGATGCCACCGGGCAGGGGCACCACCGGGCGACGGGTCTTGGCTCTTTATGGAATTGCGGGTGAGGCAGCTTGAATCTTGAAAAGCCGCCGTATGTCCTCTACCTTGGGCGTCATGAAATCCCCGATGACACCCTGTTGGCCGGATGCCACCGTGCACAAGGCGGCCGAATATGAGAGCCGGCCGGTGAGCCGCCGCTCGGCTTTGCAAACCACCCTGACGGCCACGGCGGCGATGATGGCGGCGGCTGCGAGTCCCGGCGGGGCGCAGCCCGGCCCGGCGGCCAATCCGCTGCGCGCCTCACCCACCTTGTACAACATGAAAAAGTCCATCAATCTGTGGGCTTTTCCCTATCCGGAGAAGATGAATCTCCGGCAGTGCCTGCAGCTTGCCAAGGACGCCGGGTTTGACGCTGTGGAACTGAATTACGATTTGGAGAATGACCTGTCCCCGAAGGCGGGTTCCAAGGAGTATGCGGCGATTCGCAAGATGGCTGAGCAAATAGGGATTGCCATCAGCGGCTTGTGCAGTTTTTTGTTCTGGCCGTATCCGTTGACCAGCAATGACCCGGCGAAGCGGGCTCGGGGTCTGGAGCTGGCGCAGCTCATTGCCATGGCTGCGCATGACTTGGGGGTTGAAAATGTGCTGGTGGTGCCGGGGGCGGTTCACATACCGTGGCGCACGGATCACGAGCCGGTGCCCAATGATCTGTGTGATCAAAGAGCCCGGCAGGCGGTGGGACAACTGCTGAAAACGGCCGAGAAACTGGGGGTTTACCTCAACATCGAAAACATCTTTTTCAATGGGTATTTGCTGTCGCCCTTTGAAATGAATCAGTTTGTGGATTCCTTCCAATCCGAGCATGTCCGGGTGCATTTCGACACGGGCAACATCATGCAGTATCAATTTCCGGAGCACTGGATTCCCATCCTGGGACACCGGATCCGCAATACGCACTTCAAGGAATTCAGCAAGAAGTCCACGGATCATTCCCTGGAAACCTTCCGTCCCTTGTTGGACGGCACGACCAACTGGCCGGCGGTCATGGAGGCCCTGAAGAAGGTCAATTATACGGGCTATCTGACATTCGAGTATTTCCACCCCTACCAGCATTATCCCGAGGCGTTGATTTACCACACCAGCGATGCGCTGGATCGGATTCTGGGCCGCAAAGGCTGAGCCGGGCGGGTGGGGTGGGGCGGTGTCTCAAGGCAGGACATTGGGGGGGGCTGGATTTGGGCAAAAAATTTGGACAGTCAGCCGGGCCAACTGTCCAAATTTTGGAGGAACTTATGCGGCTCCACCTACCGGGTGGCGCCCGCCTGCTTTGGGTGGTCAGCACAGCAGGCGAACACCGCATAAGCAAAGGGTTGGGGGAGCGTTACTTGGGGATGTACCCCAGGTACAGCATCAGGTAGTACACACAGACCACTTCCAGCGTGGCGAAGACCACAAAACTTGCGGTCACCAGCCACCAATTGACAAAGCGAAGCATCTTTTTCATGGCTCCATCTCCAGCCAGGCGCATGTTCATCGCATCCATGGCTGGGGGTGAAGCATAAGCCATGCCAAAGAGGTTGATACCGGCTGCTTCCCCCACCCAAAACCGTTCATGATGGGAGAGGGGGGCCGGGTTCGGTTTGAGGTGGTATGCGGGGCACTCGTGGCCGCGCGCCTGGCCGGAAGAAGCAGGAGGTGGGGGAGTGTTTCTGGGGCCGCTATTTGCCCAGTTCGCGGGCCAGTTTCAGTGCCCGGCGCAAGGTGGCCTCGCTGCGCTTTTCCATTTCGTTGCTCACCGTCCAGTGGTATTTCCAGATGAGATTGTTTTCATTGGGTATGGAGGGGTCCACCAGGTTCATGGTTCGTTGGAAATCGTCCACCAACTGGCGGTCGGTCAGGCGTGGCACGTTGTCAATCAACCGGCCAAACAGACGCTGGGCTTCATTGGTGTAGCCGCGGGAATGGAGGAGGATGAAGGCTTCGCGCAATTCCACCCGGCGGTCTTCGTTCAAGTGGTATTGGCGGACGATCATGATGCTGCAAAAGACCAGCATCGCCAGGAACAGCCAGGCATAACGATATTTTTGCCAAAAATACATGTGTGTGTGGCGCGCGCCGGACGGACTGGTTAACGCAGCCCGCTGCACGCAGCTTTAGAAAGTGGACGCTGCAACGCAAGGCTTTCTTCACTTTGAATGTGCCATGAGGGGCGGCGGCGCAGCCCCCAGCCGCCAGCCATCGTTTGTCAGGGCCGGCAACGGCCGGGCGGGCATCTTCTGCGCGGAGAAAAAAGTTGTCAGCGGCGGGATTTCCATTACGCTGGCGGTGGCACGATGAAGACCTTTGCGGAACTTGGTTTCCCTGGAAGATTGATTGCCGTTGAGGGCCTGGACGGCTCCGGGAAATCCACCCAGATTTATTTGCTCAAACGGTGGCTGGAGGTGCAGGGATTGAAGGTCTTTTTCAGCGAATGGAACTCCTCCGAGCTGGTGAAATCGGCCACGAGCAAGGGGAAAAAGCGCGAGCTGCTGACGCCCACCACCTTCAGTCTCATCCACGCCACCGATTTTGCCGATCGTTATGAGCGGCATCTGGTGCCGCTGTTGCGGGCCGGATATCTGGTGCTTTGTGACCGCTACATTTTCACGGCTTTTGCCCGGGACACGGTGCGGGGGTGCCCGATGGACTGGGTGCGCGGCATTTACAGCTTTGCCAACCTGCCGGACATCACCTTTTTCTTTCGGGCCAACCTGGAGGTGTCCCTGAATCGGATCCTCAGCGGCCGTCCGCAGCTCAAATACTTTGAAGCGGGGATGGATATGCGGCTGTCATCGGATCCTTATGAGAGTTTCCGCATTTTCCAGGGGCGGCTCCTTGAGCGTTACCTGGCGATGAGCACTGAATTCAAATTTACCGTCATTGATGCCAACCAGCCCATCGAGGCCCAGCAATCGCTGGTGCGCCAACTGGTGGCGGCCCGGATTGATTTGAAATCCTTCGCGCGCGAAAGCGCGGTGCACATTTCCGTTTGACCATGCCTGCCCGCAATTCCAGCAAACGTCCGCCCCGATCGTCCGCTGCGACGAGGCCTCCCTCCGTAACGGTGCCGGACATCGTTGTGCCCAAGCCGCGGCCGCGCTCCTTCTATGGCCATGGCCTGCCGAATGTGGATTCTTCGCATCTGCAAGGCCGATTGATTGTGGTCGAGGGCGCAGATGGTTCCGGCCGTTCCACGCAAATCCGGCTGTTGGTGGAGTGGCTTGAGGGCAGCGGTCACGCGACGGTGCAGGTGGGGTTGAAACGTTCCGAGCTGGTGCGTGATGAACTGGAGCAGGCCCAGCGCGGCAACATTCTCAGCCGCCGCACGTTCAGTCTGTTTTACGCCACGGACTTTGCCGATCAGTTGGAGAACACCATCATTCCGGCGTTGACGGCCGGGTTCATTGTGCTGGCCGATAGATATATTTACACGCTCATGGCGCGTGATCTGGTGCGGGGGCTGGAGGAGGAATGGCTGAAGAACCTCTATGGCATTGCGCCCATTCCGGACGCGGTCTTTTATCTGAATGTTTCGCCGGAGATTCTGGTGCAGCGCAACTTTGCCAAGAACTACCATTTGGACTATTGGGAGAGCGGCATGGATTTGGGGCTGAGCCGGGACATGTTTGACAGTTTCTTGAAGTACCAGTCGCTCATCTCGGAAAAATTTCTCCTACTGCAGCGCATCTACGGCTTTACCATCGTTGACGGCAACCTGCCGCCCGAGCAAATCAACCGGGAGCTGCGCCGCCGCATTGAGGAAGTGCTGGCGGGCAAGAGCCTGCAGAAGACGGCGGCAGGGGCGTCCTGAGGCAACAACACTTTAGTCCTCCTCGGCGCATGAGCGAACCGGCAAAACAAGAATATCTGGTGGGCGTGGACCTCGGCGGCACGAAGATTCTGGCCGGGGTTTTCACCACGTCCCTTAAATTGATGGGCACGGCCAAATTGAGCACCAAGGCCAATCGCGGGCCAGACGCGGTGATTGACCGGATTGCGCGTTGCGTGCAGGACGCGGTGGATGAGTGTGATCTGGAGCTCAAACAAGTGCGGGGTGTGGGTGTGGGTGCGCCCGGTTCGATTGATCCCGAAGCGGGCAAGGTCATTTTTTCCCCCAACATGCCCGGGTGGGAGAATATAGCTCTGAAGAAGGAATTGGAGAAACGGCTGGATGTGCCTACTTTCGTTGAAAACGACTGCAACGTATGCACGCTGGGCGTGTATGAGGCCGAGCTTAACGCCAAACCCAAACACGTGATTGGCATTTTCGTGGGGACGGGTATTGGGGGTGGTTTGATCATCGACGGCAAGCTGTTCAGCGGTTACAACCTCACCGCCGGCGAAGTGGGCCACATGGTGCTGGAGGTCAATGGCCCCAAATGCGGCTGCGGCAATAAAGGATGTTTCGAGGCGCTGGCCAGTCGTACAGCCATCTTTCGCCGCATTCAGACTGCTGTGAAAGAGGGGCAGAAGACTGTGCTTACCGACATGCTGGGAGCCAGTCTGGACGATCTGCGCAGCGGTGATTTGCGCAAGGCCATCCGCCGCGGCGATAAATTTGTGGAGAAGGTCGTGGAGGAGGCGGCCGAATACATCGGCATTGCGGTGGGCAATCTGATCAACATCATCAATCCGGAAGTTATCGTGCTGGGGGGCGGTGTGCTGGATGCCCTGGAAGACGAGATGATGGCCATCATCATCGAGACGGCGCAAGATTACGCCATGCCCGGGACGGCCAAAGGCATTGAAATTATTGCCTCGAAACTGGGCGATGAGGCGGGCATTACCGGCGGGGCCGTGCTGGCCCGTCGCATGCTCAAGGCGCAGGGCAAGAACTGAGTCAGCCGCCTTGTGGAGCTTGCTGCCGCCAGTCCTCCGCCGTCTTCAGCCGGCTGTCGCCGGGCGGTCATTGATGTCGGCACCAATTCGGTCAAATTGCTGGTGGCCGATATTCAAAACGGGGTGGTCAATCCCGTGATGGAGGGCAGCCATCAGACCCGCCTCGGCGAGGGACTTTTTCGCCAGCATCTCCTGCAACCGCACGCCATAGCGCGGACGGTTGAGGGTGTGGCCGACTTCGTCCGCCAGGCCCGTGCGCTTGGCGCCGAGGCCGTGCGTGTTTACGCCACCAGCGCGGCCCGCGAAGCCGCCAACCGCAACGAACTGGTGGATGCCCTCAAGAGCGCCACCGGCCTTGGTTTGGAAATCATTCCGGCCGAGACGGAGGCGGAATGGGCCTTTTTGGGCGTGTTATCGCACCCGGCCTTTGCCGGTCAGGATTTGTTGCTGATGGATCTGGGCGGCGGCAGCGCTCAGTTCATCGTGGGCGCGGGGGGCCATGCCCGGTTTCAGGCGAGCTACCCCTTGGGATGCGTCCGCTGGCTGGAAAAAACGCATTTGAGCGATCCGCCTGCGCCGGCTGAAAAACAGGAATGTTGCCAGCGGCTGCATGCCTTTTTGAGTTCTGCCGTATTGCCGGCGCTTCAACCGCACCTGCCTGCCGGCTGCCAATGGGTGGGCATTGGCGGCACCGCCACCATACTGGGGCGCATGGAGCTGGGGATGACGGGGTTTGAGCGCGAACAGCTTGAAAACCTGCGGTTGCCGGCGGACAAAGTACGGCAATGGCGCGATCATCTGTGGAGCCTGCCCCTGGCCCGGCGCCGCCAAATTGCCGGCCTGCCGCCCAACCGGGCCGATGTCATTCTCATGGGCACCGCCATTTTTGCCGAGGTTATGCAGCTTTTGGGTTTTGCCGAACTCTGCCTCAGCACCCGCGGCCCCCGCTTCGGCGCTCTATTGAGCATGTAAAGGCCGTGGGGACGCTCTTTACCGCGTTATAGTCCAAGCGCCGGCACCTGTTTTTTTCGTGTTTGCGCAACAATCTTCTCGAAAGGGGTGGGGGGGTGTGATAAAGTCCGAATACTGCACGCACCGGCAAAGTGCCCCGGTGTATTTGGGATGAGAAGATGAGTCGTAAAATAGTGTGTTTGTGGGCCGGTCTGGTGACCGGATTGGCGTTATGGGCGCAGGGTGATACCACCCCGCCGCAGCTTGTGGACATGCAACCTCCGCCGGGGGTAGCCACCAATCTCAGCCAGGTGTGGGTGGCCTTCAGCGAGCCGGTGACCAATGTGCTGGCGGAGGATTTGCTGGCCAACGGGATGCCGGCGCACACGGTCATTTTCACCAATGGCGGGTATTTGTTTTTGTTTGACCGCCTGAATTATGGGGAGGTGCAGATGACGTGGGATGCCGGGCATGATATTCGGGATCTGGCCGAGCCCCCCAATCGTTTTGTGGAAGACGCGCCTTCTGCGCGGTGGACTTACCATTACGTGGATGTGGAGGCGCCCCGCCTGGTTTCGGTGACGCCGCCGGCGGGGGCGGTGGTGCGGAAGCTGACGCAGGTGGAGGTGGTGTTCAGTGAGCCGGTGGCCGGGGTGCGGGCAGGCAGTTTGCTGGTCAATGGGACGCCGGCCGGCCAGCTTACGTTGCTGGCGCCGGGGCAGTATCGTTTCAGTTTCAGCCAGCCGGCAACGGGCACGGTGTATCTGGCCTGGCAGACAAATCATGGGATTGTGGATTTTGCTGCGGCGCCCAATGCCTTTGTGGGTGAAGGGTGGACGGTGACTTTGAATCCGCAACTGGGCCTGCCGACGGTGCGGATCAACGAGTTTCTGGCAGGGAATGAGAGCGCGACGGGTTACAAGGACGAGGATGGCGAATTGACCGACTGGATCGAGTTGTACAATTACGGCAGCGCGCCGGTGAATTTGGGCGGGATGTCGTTAACGGACAATGCGAATGATCCCGGGCGTTGGGTGTTTCCGGCGGTGGTATTGCAGCCGGGCCAATATCTGGTGGTGCATGCGTCGGGGAAGGATCGCAAGACCGGTTTGCGGCTGCACACCAATTTTCGGCTGAATCTCAACGGCGATTATCTGGGCCTGTACAATGCCGAGTCGCCGCGGGAGGTGGTCACGGAATTTCGGCCGCAGTTTCCGGAGCAGCGGAATGATTACTCTTATGGGTTGAGTCCCGGAGGGCAATGGAAGTATTACGCCTCGCCCACGCCGGGGGCGCCCAATCCCGACAGTCCCTTGACGGGGGTGACGCCGGTGGCGCATGTGAGTGTGGCGCGGGGATTGTTTGAGCAGCCGTTCACGCTGGTTTTGACTCATCCGTTGCCGGGGGCCACGTTGCGTTACACCACTGACGGCAGCGCGCCCACGCCGAGTTATGGCACGTTGTACACCGGGCCATTGCGCATCACCAACACCACGGTGTTGCGGGTGCTGGCGACTTATCCCAATTTGCTGCCCTCCAAGGTGGTTTCGCACACGTATATTTTTCCGGGGCAGGTGTTGCGGCAGCCGAATGATCCGGCGGGTTATCCGGTGGGCAGCACGGTGTGGACGGGGTATCCGTCCGATTATGAGATGGATCCCGAGGTGGTGAACCACCCGGCGTATGCGGCGCAGATGACCAATGCGCTGCGGGCGCTGCCGATATTGTCCATCACCCTGAGTGTGGATGATCTGTTTGGGTCGGTGAACGGGATTTACACGCACCCGGAACCGCCGGCGGATCAGCGGTATTTGTGGGAGCGGCCCTGCTCGGCGGAGTTCATTTTGACGAATGGCGCCACGGCTTTTCAGGTGGATTGCGGCATACGCATACAAGGCAATGCCTCGCGCACGCCGCAAAAGACGCCGAAGCATCCCTTCCGGCTTCTTTTCCGGGGCAAGTATGGGGCAGGGGATTTGGAATATCCGGTGTTTGAGGACTCGCCGGTGCAGCGGTTTGACACCCTGGTGCTGCGGGCTGATTTCAACAATTCCTGGGTGCATTGGGATCCCAACCAGCGCCTGCGGGGGACCCGAATCCGGGATGCGTGGGTCAAGGAAACCGCGCGGGACATGGGCATGTTGTCCGGGCACTCGCGCTTTTTCCATCTGTATTTGAACGGTTTGTACTGGGGGGTCTATGAATTTGGGGAGCGGGTGGATGCCAATTTTGCGGCGAACTACCTGGGCGGCGCGCCGGAGGAATACGATGCGATTGTTTCCAAACCCACGGAGGCGATTGATGGCGACATGACGGCCTATAATGCGATGGTGGCGCTGGGGACCAGTCCGGCCATCACCAATCTGGCCAACTACAATGCCCTGACCCAGCGGCTGGACATGGTGCATTTTGTGGATTACATGCTGCTCAATTTTTACGGGGCGAATCAGGACTGGGGGCGCGATGGCAACTGGAACGCGGTGCGCAAACGCGCGGCGGACGGGCGCTTCAAATACGTTACGTGGGACGGCGAGCAACTGATCGTGGATGTCAACCACAACCGGGTGACGAGCACGGATTTGCCGTCCAACCTGCACACCAATCTCATATTGAACGCGGAATACCGGCTGTTGTTTGCCGATCGCACGCACAAGCATTTGTTCAACAACGGCGCGCTTAGCATTGAGAACAACATTGCGCGCTGGCAGCGGTGGACCTCCATTTTGCATCTGCCCATCATTGCGGAGTCGGCCCGTTGGGGGGATTACCGCCGCGATGTGCATCAATATCAAACGGGTCCGTATTATCTCTATACGCGGGATGATTACTGGCTGCCGGAGGTGAACCGGCTGATTCAATCCTATTTTCCCCAGCGCCAGAGTGTGTTTTTGAGCCAGATGCGCAGTGCGGGTTTGTATCCCACCAATGCCGCGCCGTCCTTCAATCAACATGGGGGACGAGTGCCGCAGGGATTTGCGCTGGTCATCACCAACAACGCGGGGGGCGGCGCGGTTTATTACACCACCAATGGTCTGGATCCGCGCGTGTATGGCACGGGGGCCATTGAGCCTACGGCCCGGCTGTACACCGGACCGGTTATCTTGAACAGCTCGACGGTGGTCAAGGCGCGGCACCTGGTTGGCACCAGTTGGAGCGCCCTTAATGAGGCCGCCTTTCTCATGGAGCAACTGGGGACGCCGCTGCAAATCACCGAGATCATGTACAACCCGCCGGGGGGTGATGCTTATGAGTTTATTGAAATCTATAATGCCGGGGGCGTGCCCGTGGACTTGAGTTATTTCGGATTGGCGGGCGTCAATTACACCTTCCCGGTGGGCCGGGTATTGGCGCCGGGGGAGGTTTTCCTGGTGGCATCGGGGCTGAGCAGCAATGCCTTTGCGGCGCGCTATCCCGGGGTGAAGGTGGACGGTTATTTTGGTGGCAATTTATCCAACGGTGGGCAGCGGCTGGGCATTGTGGATAAACGCTTTGTGCCGGAGGGCAATATCTTTTGGGTGACCTATGATGATGAAAATGGCTGGCCCAGAGAGCCGGATGGCTATGGATATTCTCTGGAGTATGTCCGGCGCGAGGGGGATCCTGATGAGCCGGCCAACTGGAGGAGCAGTGCGGCATGGGGGGGCACGCCCGGGGTGGTCACCACCGCATCCGCGACGCCGCCGGCGCCCATTCGCTTGAACGAAATCATGGCCGCCAACCTGACCACCCTCACCAACGGGGGTACGATGCCCGACTGGGTGGAGTTGCATAATAGCGGCATGAGTGCCGTCAATCTCGCCGGCTGGAGCCTGAGCGATAACAGCAATCCGCGGAAGTTTGTTTTTCCGGCCGGGACCACCATCGAGGGGGGCGGCTATTTGCTGGTTTTCTGCGATACCAATTACACGGCGCCCGGCTTGCACACCGGCTTTGCTCTCAACCGGGGCGGGGACCGTCTTTACCTCTATGATGCACGAACCAATCTGGTGGATGCGATGGGCTTCGGGCTGCAACTGGACGACTATTCCATCGGCATCGTCAGTGGCCAATGGGTGCTCAACCGCCCCACACCACGCGCCCCCAACCAGGCTGCGCCGCTGGCTTCGGCCGGGCAATTGGTGCTCAATGAATGGATGGCGAATTCCCCGCCTGGCAGCGAGGACTGGCTGGAGATCTACAATCCGGCGTCCCTGCCGGTTGGTTTGCAGGGGGTTTATTTTGAGCACGGCGCCACCATATACCGCTACAATGCGTTGTCATTCATTCCAGCGGGCGGTTACCTTCGATTGTTTGCCGATGAGACGGCCGGGCCGGAACACCTCAATTTCAAACTGGCCGCCGGTGGCGGGGCAATTGCCTTGCATGACAGCGCTGGCAACTTAATTCAGCGCGTCAGCTATGGCCGGCAGACGGAGGGGGTTTCGATGGGGCGTCTTCCGGATGCCAGCAGCAATTTGGTGTATTTCCCGCTGTCGCCGACGCCCGGCGCGCCGAATTACCAGATGACCAACAGCGGGCCGCGGTTGAATGAAATCTTGGCGATTAATTACGGGTCCGTGACCAATGCCATGTTCCGCCGGGCTGACTTTATTGAGTTATACAACCCCCTGGGTGTGACGGTGAATTTGGGGGGCATGCGGTTGAGCGATCGGCGCGACGTGCCTGACAAGTGGGTATTCCCGACCAATACCACCCTGCCTGCGGGAGGTTTCCTGGTGGTCTGGTGTGATAGTGAGCGTCCGGCCACCACCAACGCCGGCCCCTATCTTAACACGGGCTTCGGGCTTTCCGGGGAGGGCGAGGAGGTCTGCTTGTTCAACGCGCAGGGGTTGTTGGTGGATTCAGTGAGTTTTGGGCCTCAGGCAGCGGACTTCAGCATTGGGCTGCATAATGGGGAGTGGCGGTTGCTGGCGGCGCCCACTCCCGGGCAGTCCAACGCCGCGCCGGCGTTGCTGGGAGATCCCCTGAACCTGCGCATCAATGAATGGATGGCCAATCCCGACAGCGGCGATGATTGGGTGGAATTGCACAACCTGGATGCGCGGCCGGTGGCTCTGGGCGGGCTGGTCTTTGCGGATTCGCCGGCTTTGGTGTGGCCCAACCAACAAGCGTTGCCGCCGCTAAGTTTCATTGGGCCGGGGCGACAAACCTTGTTTTACGCCAGCGGCAGCCGTTCGCGGGGTGCCAACCATTTGCCGTTTGCGCTGAGCGCCCTGGGCGAGAATCTGCAACTGCGGACAGCGGACGGGCGCACGATTGATACAGTTGCGTTTGGGGAGCAACTGCCGAACGTGGCGGAGGGGCGCCTGCCCGATGGGGGCAATGTCATCACTCGATTTCCGGCCTCGCCAACCCCCGGCCGCCCGAATTACCTGCCCCTGACCACGGTGGCCATTAATGAGGTGCTCACGCATACGGATGCCCCGCTGGAGGATGCGGTGGAGCTGATCAACCTGGTCAACGCGCCGGTGGATGTGAGCGGGTGGTACCTGAGCGATCAGGAACATGACCTGCGGAAATATCGCCTGCCCCAGGGCAGTGTGCTGGCGCCCCAGGGCTTTTTGGTCTTCTACGAATATCAATTCAACGCGGGCGCCAAACCTTTTGCCTTAAGTTCAGTTTATGGCACTGAGGTTTGGCTGTCGGAGGCCGATGGCGAGGGCCGTCTTACCGGTCGGCGGACGTTTGCCGCAGTGGGGCCGATGGCCAACGGTGTTTCCGCCGGCCGCATCAACACTACTGTGGGCATCGAATACGTCCCCCTGCAGCGGCGCACGTTTGGGCGGGATAACCCGGTCAGTCTGGCCGAGTTCAGGCAGGGCGGGGGATTGCCCAATGCCCTTCCCCTGGTGGGGCCGGTGGTGTTGAATGAGATCATGTATGCCCCGCCCACGGGGGGCACAAATGCGGAAGAAGCGGCGGTATTGGAATACATTGAACTGTTGAACCTCTCCACCAACAATGTGCCGCTATATGATCCGGCTTATCCCACCAACACCTGGCGCCTGCGCGGTGGGGTGGACTTTGATTTTCCGCAGGGCACGGTGCTGCCGCGCCGGGGTTTCCTGCTGGTGGTGGGATTTGACCCGGCAAGGGATGCCACCGCCAGAAATACTTTTCTGACACGGTATAACCTGCCGAGCAATACGCCGCTTGTTGGGCCGTGGCGGGGACGCCTGGATAATGCCGGCGAGCGCGTGGAATTGCAGCGGCCTGATCCCCCGCAAGGGCCGGGACCGTTGCAGGGCTATGTGCCTTACCTGCTGGTTGAAGGGGTTACTTATGCGCCGAATCTGCCCTGGCCTCCCGAGGCGGCGGGGGGCGGGGCGGCGCTTCAGCGGTTCTGGCCCATGCGTCATGCCAATGAACCGGTCAACTGGCGGGGGTTATCGCCCACCCCGGGCCGGGCGAATGTGCCGGCCTACCTTGGGACGGATATAGACCAGGACGGGCTGCCCGATGCTTATGAAGACGAGTACGGCTTTAATAAATTTGATTCTGCCGATGCGGATCAAGATGCCGACGGCGATGGTTTCAGCAATTACGAGGAGTTTTTGCTGGGCACGCAGCCCCGGCAGGCCGGCAGCCTGCTTGCGGGGCCGGTCATTGCCGCCCAGCCGAGGCCGGCGTTTGTGAGTGCGGGTGAGGCGGCAGTCTTCCGCCTCAGTGTGGCCAATTCGGCGGGTGCGGGATTCCAGTGGTTTATGGATGATCAGCCGTTGGCGGGCGCGAATGAGGCGGTGTTGACGCTGACCAACCCGCCGGCCCTGTTGGCCAATCGTTTCCGTTGCGCGGTGGCCAATGTGGCCGGGCTGGCCATGAGTGAGCCGGTGTATATCACCTACGTCATCCCGCCCATGCCGTTGGCGGTCACCAATGGCACCACCACCAATCTCACGGTGACAGTTTCCGGGTTGGGCAATTACACCTTCCAATGGCGGCGCAATGGGGTGGACGTTCCCGGTGCCACGCAGCGGACGTTGGGGCTGACCAATGTCACGGCGGAGGTCGAAGGATGGTACACGGTGGTTATACGGGATGGCTCATGGACGTATGAAACGCCGCCGGTTTTTTTCAAGGTCATGTATCGGGTGAGTTTTGTCCGGCAGCCCGAGCCGGCAGTCATACGCGCCGCGGGGGAGAGCGTTACTTTGAGCGTGGAAACCAGCGGCACGTGGCCCATCACCTACACTTGGCGGCGGGTGGGCATTCCGGTTGCCATGATGACTTTGGACAGCAATGTGGCGACGCTGACGCTGACCAACTTAAACGCCACCAATGCCGTGTATTACGATGTGGTTATTACCAATCAAGTGGGCGTCCTCGGGCGGGCCAACAGCGAGCGGGCGTTTGTGAATGTGCTGACCAACGTGCCTTTGAGCCGCGCGGTGCAACCCGGCAGCAACGTGGTGTTGTCGGTCGGCATGACCGGCCTGCAAGCCTTGCGTTTCTATCAGTGGCACTTCCAAAACCAGCCTTTGCCCGGCATGACCAATGCCACGCTGACGCTGGCTAATTTTCAGGCGACAAATGCGGGGGCCTATCATGTCACGGTAAGCACTACCAATGCCACTTATGATACTGCACCTGCGTGGGTGACCCTGCTGGCGCCGCCCGTGTTGTCGCGCCCTCGACTGGAGGCTGGAGGGCAATTCCGCCTGACCTTGGAGGGTAATCCGGGTTTGCGTTATGTGGTGGAGGCTTCCTCTGATTTGGCAGGTTGGACGAACGTGGCCATAATTGCGGCCACCAATCGTCCTTTGGAGTACTTATTGCCCCAGGGAGAGGGGGGACAACGGTTTTACCGTGTGCGTTTGTCCCCTTAAACCGGAGATTATTATTCCGAGGTGCGAGGGGATGCACGGCCCACCATGAGCAAGAAACCTACTCATCGCGGAGTGGCGCCGGAGGATGGCGAGTTGTTTGAAACGCGCCATCAGCCGGCCTTGCGGGCAGCCATGCAAGATTTGTGCTGGTTGTTGGATCGGGATTACGCCCTCCAATCCGCGGTGGAGCTGGTGGGTAATCGCTACAATCTCACCGCGCGCCAGCGGCTTGCGCTCAAACGGTGTGCCTGCACGGCGTCCGCGCAGGCGGACCGCCTCGCCCGCCAGGCGCCCGTGGAGGCGCTGCGGGGTGAAACGCTCTGGCTGGATGGATTCAATGTGTTATTGGCGGTGGAGGTGGCTCTGTCTGGTGGCGTGATTTTGCGGGGGCGTGATGGTTGTTACCGTGATGTGGCGGGGGTGCATGCCCATTACCACCGGGTGGCCGAAACGGAGCCTGCCTTGCGGTTAATTGCGCAGGTGACACGACAATTGGGAGTCGTTGAATGTCGCTGGTATCTGGACCGTCCGGTTTCCAACAGTGGCCGCTTGAAACATTTGATGCTCGACTTGGCCGAAACGGAGGGTTGGCCCTGGCAGGTGGAGCTGGTGCTTAATCCAGATCACGTTCTGGTACATAGTGAAAGTCTGGTGGCCACGGCCGACAGCGCGGTGCTGGATCGTTGCCGGCGATGGGTCAATTTGACCGGTTGGATAATTCATCATTATACGCCAAAGGCCAGGGTGGTGGATTTATCGCTCCAGGTTTAACTCGTTCGGCAGGGAGAGTTTGATTTTTTGTGTCTCTCCACTAAATTTCATGGCATGTGCCCGCGCGCTTCCGCCTCCGTCAGACCGCCATTGCCAGAGTTACCACCTTGGGTGCAGCCGAACCCGCAGGGGGCTGTGTTGCATATCAAAGTCCAGCCGCGGGCTTCGCGTGGCGGTATCGAAGGGGTGTTGGGGCAGGAATTAAAAGTTCGGGTCACGGCGCCGCCGGTGGACAGTGCGGCCAATGAGGCACTCCTTGAACTTCTGGCAGAGTGTCTGGACTGTCCGAAAAATGCCCTGGTCATTCTCCGGGGACAAACCGCCCGGCATAAAGTTATCTTGGTGCGGGGACAAAACGCAGCGCAAATAGGGGAGCGAATCAGAGCACTCATGTGAATATACGCCGTTGGCTGTGCGGGATGGGGGGCTTGGCGGTACTGGTCGCCGGATGCGTAACCAGCCGCCAACAGGCGCTTTCTCCCGAACAAGAACAACAACTGCGGCAAAATCTGGTGACGCCCGTAGAGGCAGGCTTGACCATTACTCACCGGCAGGGGGCTGTAGTGGTGCGTTGGCGCGAAATGGTGCGACCTGAAGATCCTGTGACCGTGCCCATGATTCGCCGGGAGGAGAATTCCCATCAGCCCCGCATCTTTGTGCGATTAAATGGCGGGCGCGCTGTGCCTGTGGTGGTGGATACCGGGGCGCCGGTGAATCTTTTGGAGGCCGACACCGCCTTGGACAATTTTGTGCAAACATTGGACCCCCAGCACCTGCGGCATGCCTTCCAAGGACTGGCGGGCGCGGAAGAGGCCTGGTTCGGCATGGTGCGACAGGTGACCATTGGTCCGGAACTGGCCCTTCGCAATGTTTTTACGGCGATTCGTGGCGCCCGGCACGAGCGGCGCCTGGGCGGATGGCTGCCCGTGGAACGTTGGAAGGGAGATGCCTTGGGCATGTCCACCTTGAGCCAGTTTGCTTTCGTACAGCTTGATTATCGTGGGGGTGCCGTCACGTTTTCGCATCGTGAATACTTTGCTCCTCCTGCGGCGGCAGTGGCGCAGGCGCCGTTGATTTGGACAAACGCTCAGTTGCGCGTGCCGTTGCGGCTGGGGGGGCGGGAGTACGCCGCGCTGGTGGATACCGGCAATGATGCCGCGCTCATGCTCAGCTCCAATGTGGTGCAGGCCTTGGGGTGGGCTGGGTTGGCGGCCAAGGGTCGGCGCGAGGTGTATGTGGGCTTGGGGGGCGAGCGCGTGTTGCGCCGCTTTAGCGTGCCGGAGATGCGTTTGGGGGAGGCCGTCTTTCAGCGGGTGCCTGCGGTCAGCGGGCCGGAGGAATTTGGGGTGGTGCTGGGCAGCGGTTTTTTTTACCGCTACTGCGTGACATTGGATTTGCGCCGCCGTCAGATGTGGGTGGAACAAGGCCGCAGGCGTTGAATTTTTTTCTGCGCGGTGGTTGAGAGAAAATCTTAGCAAACAGTGTGCCATCTGTTTGATGAGATGCGTTTTTTTTTTTTTTTTTTTTGACACCCGAATAACCCAGATTCATAGTGTGGCTAACCCGGCGGAGTTTGAGCCGGGGTCATTTCATGCGGAGAGGCAGGAGCGAGACATGAAAGCCGCAGGGGTCAAGGAAGTGAGGGGAATTACGTTGTTGGAGATGCTGGTGACGGTGGGGATTCTTGCCGTGCTGGCGGCTTTGCTGTTGCCTGCGGTGGGTAGGGTGCGCGAGCGGGCGGCGCGGGTAGCCTGCCTGAATTGCCTGCGGCAGTTGCAACTGGGGTGGCACATGTACGCGCAAGACCACTTGGGGGCGTTGGTTTCGAACCTGGCGCTGCACACCAATGGCGCGTGGCGGAGCGCGCCCGATTCGTGGACGGGGCTGAGCAGCGCGCCGCACGATGCCACTGGGCAAAACATAGCCGGGGGCGCCTTGTGTCGGCTGGGTTATGCGGCCAATGTGCAACTGTTTCGGTGTCCGGCCGACCAGTCCACGGTGCGGGACCTGCGGGGGCAAGACCTTGGTTTGCCCCGCACGCGCAGTTATGGGATGAACGGGAATGTTGGGGGGCGGACCAATGAGGCGCAGGCGACGGTGAACCGACTGTATCAGATACGGAATCCCAGCCGGTTGTTTGTATTGATTGATGAACATGCCGAGAGCATAGACGACGGGCATTTTCTGGTGTGGTCGGCGCCGGATGAGCGGTGGGTGAATTTGCCGGCGGACCGGCACAGTCGTGGGTGCAATTTGAGCTTTGCCGACGGCCATGCGGAGCATTGGCGGTGGCAGGCGCCGAAGACGTTTGCCCCCAAAACCAGTTATTGGAAGAAGGCCTCCAATCTGGCGGATTTGGAGGATTTGCGGAAATTGCAGGCAAACACCCTTTCCCATGTTCCATATTCCTATGACAGATGAAATAGCCAGCAACCCAAAATTCCCATGATTATGCGTTGGAGCTTTTTAACGGAGATATACATCTGCTCGGTTGCCTGGTTGATGCTGGTGACAAGCTTATTAAAATTGGTTGGAATATTTGTTGCCAGCGGCGCGTTCCTGGGGGCGAGTGATCCCTTGCTGCCGTTCCTCAACAACGGGATGGTCATGGCAGCAGCGGCATGGGTGGAGATGGTTTGCTTCATATTGATTCGTTACGCCTTTGCAGAGAGTGTAATTCGGCAGCTTTTGGTGATTCTTTGGTGTGCTTTATTATTTGTCGTGTACAGGCTGGGATTGATTGCCATTGATTATCATGGATCGTGCAAATGCTTGGGGGGGTGGGTTGGGGTATTAGGTCTAAATGATAGTTGGGTCAATACGGCCAGCGTGATCGTATTAGCTTATTTCTTAATACCATCGGCTATTTTCCTATTTTTCACAAAAGAATTACTCCCTTCCATAAAACAAACCACATCGTCATCCGTAGGTTCAGGATTGCCAATTGTTGCGATGTTAACTGTGGGGTTGTGGGCGGCACCGGCAAAAGCTGCGGCCTCCGCTACCACCCTGAGTATTGAAGGATTGTATTTATATGAAAACTACATATTACCGAAACATAACAGAATAGAGTATGGAAGCCATGGCAGTTTCCGGATATGGATAAAATGGCCTCAATGGAGCATCTTCTACGACAGTCAATCCGCACCGACCAACAAATACGCCTTTTTTCGCAAAGAATATGCCACATGCAACGAAAAGGGCGTCATCATCGTTAAAGAAAAGAACCCTGGCTCTCATTTAAAGTCGGCGGAGCATAACATAAAAGAAGCTGCAATCTATCCTGGAGTTGTTCCTCCTCCATTTGAGGTCAACATCTATAATATATGGATTACCATGATCGCTCAACGTTTATGGACGAATGCTTTCGGATTGGGATACGCGCCAAAAATATCGGATGCGAGTATGTTTTACAACACGAATGCTCTTTGCGAGTATCAATATATGGAGAACAAAGGCGAAGACTGGCTGAGAAAACTTGTGTTCAGGGAGAAAGGAATCATATTTGGACGTGACGTGCATAAAAAAGCTGCGTTAAGTCATATTACACTCCCTGCACCTTATACGAATGGATATGAGCTGGCTGCCGTCACCTGGTATGAGGAAACAAACATTAGTGGAATAATTATTCCCACCTCGGCTGATATAAGATTCTTTGCGCCAGTAGCGAATGCTACATCCGCCAATCAGCTAGCGACCTGTTACCTTGCGAAAGTCAAAGTGAATAGCATCACCACCGATGAGCCAAAGGAGGGACCTCGAATACTTGAGAATGGTGAAGTGGCTTATGTGATTGATTACAGGTTCCAATCTAAAGGTGTCGCTGCTCTTACTTATATGACAACCAATGCATTCCCAGAGGCTAACGAAAAAAGGCTTGAATTGTTAGCGAGAGCATTTCCCAAACAAACGTTGGAGACAAGGGTGCTCACGCAATTGGGATTCGCGCCCGTTTCGCCTTGGAAAAATGTAAGAATCAACGCAGCAAGAGTACTGTTGGTAGCGGTCATTGCTTTTCCCATGTTTGTATTGGCGCGAGCATGGGCAAAAAAACGAAAAACAAAAGGACAAATATGAAAAGAACAATACACCTCATAATCAAAACATCACTGCTTGTACTAATAGGGGTACTTGTAACGGCGGCAGGGGTTTCGTTCTGTCCATGGGATGTTCGTAGTTATGGTCCCTGTGGGAGCTGGACTATGATTCTGCCTCCGGGCAATTGCGCTATCGGTGACTGCCTATATAACGAACGTTGTGTGCGCAACCACTCAGGCAATGGTGCATTCCTTTATTGCACCGAAACTAATGTTAGCTGCACAGCAACAGTGCAACTATATGGTCCTCCAGCTTGCAGTGTATTTGCAGGGACAGCTACTATAGCGTGTAATATGCCAACCGCCACTAGAATTGCGACGCTAGTTGTTTGCCCCAGGCAGTAATAATCATAAATGTTTAATGTAACATGCGGTTTTGGAGATATTTGAGCGTCCACTTCAAAACAATATAGGGTAGAATGATGAAATCGTAGCGAAACACGTCGAACAAACGGTATGACTTGCGCTGCAAGGTCTGGTGCCGGACGCCACGGTCACGGTGCGTTTCAGCCAAGGTATTCAGGTGTGCGGCCTGTACGAGGCGTTGCTGCACCTCACCAACTAACAAGGCGACGCTCGAGGGGTATTGAAAAGACATGCACGCTGGGGGACGCCCCCTTGGAACATGCAGCGCCTCTGCTTCCACCTGTTGGCTGAATGTGACGTGATAACGGGACGGAACGGTTTTTGAGTGGTGAGAGGCGCGGGTCGTGTATGGGCTGGTACGGTGCGCAGGCCGTGAAACCAAACGGCTTGAGATGTAGTTCAAGTGCATCAGTTGGAGATCGAAACGGCTCGTGAAAGTGGTGGCTGGGTGAAGCAGTGTGCCCCAGTAGAGAAAAAGACCTTCCGGAGGTCGCCGGCCGCCAGTTACTGGGCTGTTGAAAAGTCTTATTTGTGCAAAAAGCATGCGTACCCTTCCAATGATTTAGAGGTTAATATTTTGAAAAACATGCCTTTTCCAGTTGCTTGCTCGGGGCTGTACGGCCTGAAAAAGGGGAGTTTGAGGCCTCAATGGAAAATCTAATAACAGTCTAGAAAGTGATAAACTCATTCAAAACACGTTTCGCAAAGGTTTCTTTTTATATCTGCTTGTTTGTTTATATGGTCATTGCGTTTTCCTACCTCAATCAAGGGGTGGAAAGGAGCCCTACCGCCATATCCCGATTGGATTTGATGCATGCCATAGTAAGCGAGCGCCGAATTAATATTGATTCATATCATCATAACACTGGAGATAAAGCGTATCACGGAGGCCATTATTACAGTGACAAAGCTCCTGGAACAGTCGCCTTGGCATTGCCAGCCTTTTATTTCGGATCGCTGATGCTTAAGGCAGTGGATATTCCGCTCGATTCCGATTTTGGATGGCTGATCAGCAGTTGGGTGGCCTGTGCCGGCTCATTGGCTATCGTTACGGCTTTGGGAGCGGTGGCGATGTTTGCCTGGCTGAAAAAACGGGTGCCACCACAAACGGCCCTATTGATTACGGCCGGGTTTTTCTTGGGGGCGGCGCCGCTGCCTTATGCGACGATGATGTTTTCCCATTCATTAGCCGTTGGTTGCATTGCCATAGCTTTGTGGGCGTTGGATAGGCAAACCGGGCGGTGCGAGGGGGCAGGGGTGGGTCTTGCCAAAATAAAGGGCTGGGTGAGGCACCATCGTTACGAGTTGTTGGGGGGATTTGTGCTGGGTTGGGCTTTGGCGAGCGAATACACTGCCGGGCTTATCGTTGTGGGGATGATTGCGGTACTGCTTTGGGGGCAGTGGTGGCGGTTGTGGCCGGTGGGGTTGGGCGCATTGCCGCCGCTTTTATTGATCCCTGCCTATAGTTGGGCCTGTCTGGGAACGCCGTTTGCGCTGCCCTACAGTTATCAGGCCTCCTTTCCTGTTATGAAAGAGGGGCTGTATGCCATCAAATGGCCAGATGCGGAAACGGGCTTCAACCTTCTGTTCAGCGCGGCGCGCGGCTTGTTCTTCTGGTCACCATTTTTGCTGCTATCGCTGGTGGGGTGTTTTCGCCTGTTCCGGCAAGATCTGCGGGAGATGCTGCTGTATTATTTTCTGCCGGTGCTGCAGGTGGTGGTTATTTCGGGGCGGGTGTGGGACTGGCCAGCGGGGCCAACGTTGGGGCCGCGGTATTTGGCGCCGATGCTGCCGCTGTTGGCCTTGCCCTGCGCTTATGGGTTGCTGCGATTTCCCAAGTTGGGAACGGTGCTGGTGGTTTATTCCATTGCTCTAACCGTTCTGGCGACGGCCACGGACGCCTGTCCGGCAAATAAAATAAACAATCCCTTGACCCATCTGCATATTCCGCTCTTTCTCAAGGGCCAGTTTTCTTACAGCATTGGCGAGCATGTACTGGGATTGCCGCCGTATGTATCGTTTGCGGTGTACGCCGCCTTTCTGGCAGGCGGCTTGTGGTGGCTGTGGCGGCGGTTGGGGCGGGAGGGGGAGGCGTCCCCTCATGCTGAGGGGGTCAAGGAATGAAATGTGCGGCTACGATGGCTGGCACGGCGGGCGGCAGGCGGCTGGCCTACGGTGCGATGGCCATTTTGGCGTTGGCACCCCGGTGTTGGTTATTGGACTTCGAAAGCGGAGACTACCGAGGGTATCTGAGTCCATGGTATGATTATTTTGTGGAGCATGGACGGTGGAAGTCACTGGGGGATGATTTTTCAAATTATTACGTACCGTACTTGGTGTTGCTGTCGTTTTCCACACTGCTGCCGCTGCCTAAACTATATGCCATTAAACTGATTTCCATCTTGTTTGACTACGTAGCGGCCTGGCTGGTGGGGCGGCTGGTGTGGCATCGTTATCAAAACCAATTCTTGTCGCTTGCTGGTTTTACGGCGGTATTGTTTTGGCCCACTGTCTTGATGAACAGCGCCCTTTGGGGCCAGTGCGATATCATATACACTTCGGCGCTGTTGGTGGTGTTTTTGAGCGTATTGCAGCGGCGTCCTTGGATGGCGCTTGCGGCATTTGGCCTGGCCGTGTCTTTCAAGCCACAAGCAGTGTTTTTTCTGCCCTTTTTGGCCGGGCTGTTCTTATGCGGGCTTTTGCCTTGGCGGCTCCTTTGGGTGCCGCTGGCTGTTTATGCGGCCTGTGGACTGCCCGCCATCCTGGCAGGCAAATCCGTCTTAGCCGTGTTGGGTCATTGGCTGTGGCAGGAGAACCTGCCGCACCTGACCGCCGGAGCGGTCAATGTGTACCAATGGCTGCCGGCCGAGCCGCGCACGCCGCTGGCATGGCTGGGGATTGGATTGGCGGCCATCGCCTCCGGGGGGCTGATAGTGGTGTTGAAGCGGAATTGGGAAACCGAGGACCGCGATCAAAGGCTGGCCGCCGCCGCGCTTTTGAGCGTGCTCCTGCTGCCTTTCTTCATGCCCGGGATGCACGAACGATATTTTTTTCCGGCGGATTTGTTCGCGCTGGTTTATGCTTTTTTTGTGCCGCGGCGGTGGTTTTTGGCGATGTGGGTGGTTACCGCGTCGGCCTTGAGTTATCTGCCCTTTTTATTCGGGGTGGAGCCGGTGCCCCGCTCCATGCTGTCGGCGGTTATGGCGGCGGCTTTGGGAGTAGTTGCCAGAGATTTGGTTTTAGCGGTGGCGCACCCGGTGTTTGCCCCGGTCCGACACGGCTTATGAACACCGTCAGCGTCGTTATTCCTGTTTATAACGAGGAACGCCGGTTGCCCGGCTGCATTCCCAAACTTGTGGATTTTTTGGAGCGGCGGTGTGAGTGGGCGTGGGAAGTGGTGATAGCGGACAATGGATCCACTGATCGCACGTCATCCATCGCGGAGTCCATGGTGCGGGAGCATCGGCGAGTCCGTGTTACCCGAATTCCGGAAAAAGGCCGTGGCGGAGCGGTGAAAACAGCCTGGCTGGCGAGCGCGTCCGACATTCTGAGCTACATGGATGTGGATTTGTCCACGGACTTGGAGGCGTTCCCGGAACTGATTGAGGCGATTGCCTGTGGGGCTTATGATTTGGCCATCGGCTCCCGGCTGCTGGATGGCTCGCGCACGGAGCGGAGCTGGCGGCGGGAGGTGATTTCACGCGCCTACGTGGGCCTCTTGCGCCACCTGTGCCGGGTGGAAATATCCGACGCGCAATGCGGCTTCAAGGCCATCAGCCGGCCGGCGGCGCGCGCCTTGTTGCCGCTGGTGCAGGATAGCGGCTGGTTTTTCGACACTGAACTGCTGGTGCTGGCGATGCGGCGCGGTTACCGAGTGCGGGAATTGCCAGTGCATTGGACTGAGAATCGCGACAGCCGGGTGAAGCTGCTGCGCACAGCATGGGAAGATTTGCGGGGCTTGTGGCGGTTGCGGCAAACGGTGCCAACAGCAAGGTGTCCTGCCTTGCCTCCTGAGGGCGGGAAACCAGAGTAAATCCGGTTTTTCATGCGCGTTCGTTCGTCGGGAAAATTCTCCCATGACCCTGTTTTCAGGGAATTTGCGCGGCAAGTTATCCACAACGCTGTTTCGTCAAGTCACGGATGCGGTGAATAATTTGCGACCATGATTAAAAAACACGAATTTACGCAGGATTTGGCGTTTTTTAGGGGCCATGGTGGGAGGGCCGCCGGTGGACAAGTTGTGGATATCATTTTGTTGTCCGTACCGGATTTCGTGGTAATGTGTAACCAGTTCCTTGAAAGAACACGGCCGAAAGAGGCCCCCCGCAAGGAGGGTGTCGGAAGGCCAAGGATAATCCCAGGTGACTGGGGAAAAATCGGGCCAGGCTGGTTGGTCCGGTTCCTCATGAAGCGGTGATAAAAGACCGTGGAAAGAGGCATAATTCACCAGCTCCTCTGGCAGCGGTCGCGCGCTGCCAAACCCGCGAATGAGGAGCTGCGCAGCGAGGGGCGATGAGAAGCCGCCCCGAGTTGAGTCAAGTAACCGCAGGCTGGTTTCGGGCCGCGGTGAATCGCAGTTACCCAGAGGGTACGAGGTTGCTACTGCGTCCAGCACGGCGTCAAAGGCTCCGGCGGTAAAAATTAAATCCGCCACAAGAAAGACACCGAAAGGTGGGACAAAAAGGGCCGTGATGCCGGGAGGGACACGGGGCTGCGGCAAAGCCCGTGAAAACCCTCCGAGACGCCGGCGATGCAAGAACAACGCACCGCTGGCCTGTGAGCTAAAGGCAACCTGAGAGGTAAGAGGTCAGACCCGTGGCACCGGGCCAACGCCCCGCCAAAAGCGGGGGCCGTCCCGGCGCAAGGGGTCAAGACGCGGACGTGGAGTCGCAGACGTGTCTTGACCTGGTTCGCAAGCCGGTGGCGCAACCACCAGCCCAAGCGAGCTGAGAGGCCTCACTCAATAATCCTGTGACCGCAAGGTTCAGGACGGCCCTGCTATGAGGCCGGAAACTCCGCTTGCCGTGGAGAATAGCGTCGGGAAGCCGACAGCCCAAGTGGCGCCTAATGTCGGCACGGGAAAGAGAGCGTGGCGAACTCCCACCCCCCACTTCCGCCCCTGTCGGGCCGCAAGGCTCGGCAGGGGCGCAGTGTTTATAGGGGGGCCATCGCGTCATGCTTGGGCGGAGGTGTGTCCCCAGAAAAATGTAACTTTTTTGTCACAGAAGACTGGACATCCTTCTCAATCCGTGTTTTCTTTTGGCGCGTCCCAGTGACCGCAGTAATGAAGCCATTGACACGCTGCCGCCTTGAGCGCCTGCCTCGCCTTGTTTCGGGTGCGGGTGGCTGGTTGCCTGTGGTTTTGAATTAAGTTGGATTTATGCAGTCCCATTCGTTTCGTTGTTCGCTCAGTCGCAATGTTTTAGGTGTCCTTGCCGCTGCCTTGAGCATGGGGTTGATGGCATTGGCAACGGCGGCGGAGGGTCCGCCGGTCATTACCAACAATTTGCCTGGCACGTTGATTGTGCTGCAAGATTCGGCGGCCACATTCAGCCTTGGCGCTGACGGCACGGCCCCGTTGAGCTACCAGTGGTACCGGAATGGGAACCCCATTACTGGCGCCACTGCCTCCAGCTACACGCTGCCCTCCGCGCAGCCGGCGGACGATTTGGCGCAGTTCTTCGCGGTGGTGACCAACAGCCTGGGGCGGGCCACCAGCGCGGTGGCGGTGCTGCGGGTGGATCCCGGAGTGCCGGGGCCCTCGTATGGCACCAATTTGATCACGATTGCCAACACGGTCTGGCGCTACAACCAAAACAGCGGCGATTTGGGCACCGGGTGGAAGGAGCCCTCTTATAATGACAGCGCCTGGCCGACGGGTTTGGGACTGCTGGGTTATGAGACCACACCCGAAGTCTATGCGCCGTTCCAATTTCGCACGCCCTTGACGGCTCAGGCCAATGGCGGGCAGGTGACGGTGTATTTCCGGACCAAGTTTAACTTTAATGGCGATCCGGCCATGACGACGTTGGTGGCCAGCAACCTGATTGATGACGGCGCGGTTTTTTATTTGAACGGCGTTTATGTGGGTAACATCCGCGTGGGGTCCGCCCCCAATCATTCCTACAGCACAGGGGCCGACACCACCAAAGACCCGGAAGGGGTGATTTGGGACGTCATCAATATCCCCTCCACGGCCTTGGTGCGCGGTGAAAACACCCTGGCCGTCGAAGTGAAGCAGTCGGGCACTGCCAGCAGCGACATCGTGGTGGGCATCGAGCTGTTTGCCACGGTCAGCTCGCGGGTGCGGGACACCAACGGGCCGGTGGCGGCGCGCATCATTCCGACACCGGGGCTGGCGGTATCCAAGCTATTTACGGTGGAGGTGCTTTTTGATGAGCCGGTCACCAATGTTAACGCCAGTGATTTGCTCATCAATGGTGTGCCGGCTGCCAACGTCATTTGGCAGCCGCCCACCTCTTACATTTTCGAGTTTCCCCAGCCGCCCACGGGGGTGGTGACAGTGGCTTGGGCGCCGAATCATGGCATAACGGATCTGTCGCTGGCGGCCAATCCTTTTGCTGGCGGCCAATGGACCTATTTGCTGGATCCCAATATGGCGCTGCCGCCGCTTTATATTAGCGAATTCCTGGCCTCCAACAGCGGCGGATATACGAACGTAATTCGGGATGAAGACGGTGAATATTCGGACTGGATTGAGATTTACAATGCCGGGACCGAAACTGCCAACCTGGACGGTTGGTTTCTTACGGATGATCCCGCCAACCTGACCAAATGGCGTTTTCCGGCGGTCTCGCTGGCCGGCAACCGTTATCTGGTGGTCTTTGCTTCGGGCAAGGACCGCCGCAGCCCCAATGGCCGGTTGCATGCCAATTTCAATCTGGCCCGCGAAGGCGAGTACCTGGCACTTGTCAGCCCCCGCACCAATGTGGTCATGCAATTTGCGCCGGCGTTTCCACCGCAGCAAACGGGGGTGTCGTATGGTTTGGTCACGGGGACGACCAACACCTTTGGCTATTTTGTGGTGCCCACTCCCGGCAGCGCCAACACCGCGGCGGGCGCGGGATTTGCGCCGGAAGTCAGATTTTCGCGAACTGCGGGGACTTTCTGGAATAATTTTTATTTGGAGCTCTCGACGCCTCACTCCAACGCTGTGATTCGCTACGTTACCGGCAATGCCCAGGTGACGGAGACATCGCCGATTTACACCGGCCCCTTGTTGGTCACCAACACCGTGCTGGTGCGGGCCCGGGCTTATGTGCCGGGGCTGTTGCCTGGTCCGCGACGGAGCGAGGCATTCATTCGCCTGGATAATTCGGTGCTGACCAATAAGAGCGACCTGCCGCTCATCATACTGCATGACTATGGCCAGGGTGATCCGCCTACTTCCAAACCCGATTGGTTTGTCATCTGCCAGGTGTTCATGCCCAAAAATGGGGTGTCGTCGCTGACCAACAAACCGGATTTATCATTTCAGGGCATTTTCCACCGCCGCGGCTCCAGTACGGTGGGGCAGACGAAAGCCAACCTGCTGGTGGAAGCGCAGGATGAGGCCGGCAATGACATGGACGTGCCTTTCTGCGGTTTGCCGGAGGAGAGCGACTGGGTGCTGTATGCGCCCAATAATTTTGATCGTGTGCAGATTCATAATCCGGTGGCGCATGATATCTACCGGCAGATGGGCTATTACAGCTCGCGCAATCAGATGGCGGAGTTGTATTTGCAGGACGATGCCGGGACCATTGGGCCGGTGAAACAAGCCGATTATCATGGGATTTATGTGGTTTTGGAGAAGATCAAGATCGGTAAGAATCGTTTGGACATCGGCAAGGTGCGTCCGGAGGAAACCAATGTAGTGAACATCACCGGCGGTTATTTGGTGAGCGTGGATCGGGCGAATACGGGAGAATCCCAATTCACGGCGGGCAACCAGACGATGAACTATCTGGATCCGGATTACGCCGAGATGGTGAGTGCCGCTTACACGCCGCAGCGGAATTATTTGAACAATTTCTTCAACAACTTCTATACCGCCCTGACCGGAGCCAACTGGCGGGACCCGGTGGTGGGCTATGCCGCCTACATTGATTCCATCGCCTGGGTGGATTACCACATTCAAAACGTGGTCACGTTCAACATTGATGGACTCCGCCTCAGCGGATATCTGCACAAGGAGCGGTGGGATCCGGAGGTGCGGGGCAGCGGCAAGTTGAAGTGGGGGCCGCAATGGGATTATGATCGCACGCAAGGCTCGGCTGACGGCCGGGACTTCAATCCGCGTTTGTGGCGCAGCACGGCGGGCGATTTGGGAACCGACATGTTCAACAGTGCCAGCATTTTTGCCAACCCGTGGTACAGCCGTTTATTCCAGGACATTGATTTCTGGCAGCTCTGGGTGGATCGCTATCAGATGTGGCGGCAGAGCGTGCTTTCGCTCACCAACATCCACGCGATGATTGATTACTACGGGAATCTCATTCGGAATGCCCATCCGCGCGACATGGCGCGGTGGCCCGAATATGCGCCGCGCTCCGGCACGCAAAGCGGTTCGGGTTACAGTTACACGTTCCCCTCGCCGGGCACCTTGCAGGGCGAGCTTACGTGGATGAAATTCTGGTACTCCAACCGGTTTGATTTTATTGATGGCCAATTTGTCCGGCAGCCCACGAGCAACCGTGAGGGGGGAGCGGTTACGCCGGGCACGACGGTGACGCTGACGGGGCCGGGGGTGGGTACGGTCTATTACACGCTGGATGGACGTGATCCACGCGCGCCCGGGGGCACGGTGGCGCCGTATGCGCTGACCTATACCGGCCCCATCACGCTCACCAACAATGCCAAACTGGTGGCGCGGACCTATAATGTCAACCACACCCATCTTACGGGAGCAGGGAATCCGCCGCTCATCAGCAAGTGGTCCGGGCCCTTGACGGCCACGTACGTGGTCGCCACGCCGCAACTGGCGATAACGGAAATCATGTACAATGGGGTGCGACCGCCCGGCAATACCAACAGCGCCGAGCAGTTTGAGTGGATTGAATTGAAAAACATCGGGACCACGGCCATTCCGCTGGCTGGTTATCGCTTTACCAATGGCTTTGATTACATCTTCCCGAGCAATGCCCCTGTTTTGGCCCCCAATGCCTATATTGTCATTGCCAAGAATCCTGCCGCCTTCAGTGCCAAGTATCCCGGCGTCACCAATGTGGTGGGTGGTTATTATGGCTTTCTAGACAACGCCGGCGAGCGCCTGACATTGGTGGGCAGCTTGGATGAACCCATCGCCAACTTTGCCTATAACAACTCCTGGTATCGGATGAGTGATGGTAATGATTTTTCGCTGGTGCTGGCCAATGAGTATGCGGCGTTTTCCACCTATACCAATCGTGCCACGTGGCGCCTTAGCACGCTGGAAGGTGGCTCCCCTGGGGCACAGGATCCTGCTCCCGCCAGCATCCCGCCAGTGTACATTAACGAGGTGCTGGCATTTCCGCTGCCCGGACAGAAGGACGCGATTGAGTTGTATAATCCCAATAACTTTGCCGTGGATATCAGCTATTGGTATTTGAGCGATGATTTCGGCACGCCCAAGAAGTATCGCATCCCGGCGGGCACTATCATTCCGGCCAACGGCTACCTGGTGTTCACGGAGGACCAATTCAACGCGCCCGGTGCTCCCAACGGTTTTGGCTTGGGCGCCCGGGGGGATGACGTTTATCTGTTTTCAGCCAATGCCGCCGGGAAATTAACGGGTTACTATCATGGCTTCGACTTCGGCGCGGCTCCCCAAGGCATGACGTTGGGAAGATTGGTGGATAGCGTGGGGGACGACAAGTTTGTCCTGCAGGCGGCTCCCTCGCTGGGAACCAATAACGCTGGTCCCGCCATCAGCCCGGTGGTGATTACGGAGATCATGTATCATCCTCCCGATATTATTGAAGGCACGAATGTGATCGCCAACTACCGGGATGAGTTTATCGAGTTGTACAATCACACCGCGTCACCGGTGGCTTTGTATGACGTGGATGCGCCCACCAACACCTGGTTTCTCCGGGATGCAGTGACGTATGTGTTTCCCATGAACACGGTCATGCCGCCGCGGAGCTATCTGCTGGTGGTGCCCTTTGATCCGGCTCTGGATCCGGCGGCTCTGGCTGCGTTTCGGGCCCGGTATCAAGTGCCGGAGGGTGTGCCCATATACGGCCCGTGGGAGGGCCGCCTGAATAATGACGGGGACATGGTGGAGCTGGTGCGCCCCGGCGTGCCGGCGTTGCTGGCCGGGACGGGGCTGTATGCCATACCGGAAATCCTGGTGGACAAGGTGGGATACAGCAACACCACGCCCTGGCCGTGCGGGACTTCCGGCACCGGCAATTCTCTGCAGCGATTGCAGGCCAATGCTTTTGGCAATGAACCGGCCAACTGGGTGGCGGATGTGCCCACACCAGGCGGGGCCACTGTGCCGAAGCCAGCCGGGCTGCCGACGATCGTTAATCATCCCTTGCTGCGGGTGATTCCTGTGGGCGGGAGTGCGACGTTCAACGTGGGCGTTTGCGGTTTGCCGCCATTCTATTATCAGTGGCAGTTCAATGGCACCAACATCCCCAACGCCACCAATTCCTTCCATACGGTGGCCAACGCGCAACTGACGCAGGCGGGCCTTTATTCGGTATTGGTTTCCAACGCCGCCGGGACGGTGGCCAGTCTGCCTGCCCAATTGTATGTGCAGACGCCGCCCGGTATTGCGCAAAATCCGCAGAGCCAGACGGTGCTGGGATATACCACCGTAACCTTCAGTGTCACGCCGCAAGGGACGCCGCCGTTCTGGTATCAATGGCGGTTTGACGGAGGGGACATTGTTGGCGCCACCAACCAAACGCTGGTGTTGACCAACGTCCAAGGTTCACAAGCTGGGGCTTACAGCGTGCGGGTGTACAACACCGCAGGTTCGATCATTAGTGCCAACGCCATGTTGACGGTGAATCTGCCGGCCAAGATATGGACGCAACCGGCTGATCTGCGGGTGACGAATGGCACGACGGCCAACCTTTCGGTGGTGGCAAATGGGCATGGCGCGCTCTCCTACCAGTGGTTTTTCAATGGCACTCCCATTCCCGGGGCCACCACCAACAGCCTGGTCATCACCAATTTCTCCCTGGCTCAGGAAGGTTACTATTCCGTCCTGGTGACCAATGTGTTTGGAGCAGAACTCAGCCGGCAGGCCTTTGTCAAATGGCTGCTGTCACCAGTCATCACGCGGCAGCCACAGGCCAATCAGGTCCTTACCGCCGGCTCCAACCTCGTGTTATCCATTGAATACAATGCCTCCCAGCCGCATGCCGTTCGGTGGCAAAACCCCAACAACGCCGTGCCTGGTTATGACTTTGACCGGAATAGCCCGGTGATGGTGTTGGAGAATGTGCATGTTGGACTGGCGGGGGTGTATCGGGCCACCATCACCAACGAGCTGCGCACCAACGGCCTGAGCAGCGGCCTGGCGTTTGTGACGGTGGTGGAGCCGCCGCGTCCGGTGCAGGTCTTGCAGGGCTCCAATGCCACTCTTGCCGTCCGATTTGGCGGCCAGTCGCAAACCTTCCAATGGATGCGCAACGGCACCAACATCTCGGGGGCCACCACCGCCACCCTGACCTTGCCCAATGTCCAGCCGGAGCAGGCCGGGGAATACATTTTGGTGGTGCGCAGCGGGACGGTTTCCAACCTGTATCCCGTGCAGTTGACGGTGCAAACGGAGGGAGTTGCGCCGGTGATTACGGAGTCGCCCACCAATCGCACGGTTATTACCAACGGTTACACGATGTTTGTTACTGCGGTTACTGGCACTGAGCCGCTGGCGCTGTACTGGTATCACAATCGCACGAACTGGCTGACCAATGCCGCTTCTTCCATCCTGACTCTGACCAACCTGGCGTTGGCCCAGAGTGGCACTTATCAGCTTGTGGCGAGCAATGCTTATGGCATGGCTACCAGTGCCACTGCAGTGCTGACGGTGGCGGAGCCGCCCGGACTAGTGTTTGCGCAAACCAACCGTTACATCCGGCGGGGGGCGAGTTTTGCGCTGACGCCCACCATGACCGGGACGGGGCCTTTTACCTACCAGTGGTACCGGAGTCCCGGCACGCTGCTGGCGGGGGCCACGGGGATGCAGTTGGCGTTTGAAGATGCCCAGCCGGAGGCCAACGGGGGTTACTACGTGGTGGCGAGCAATGCGGTGGGGGTGGCCACCAGCGCGGTGGTGCAGGTGTGGGTACTGGATCCGCCGGTTGTGACCCAAAATCCCGCCAGTGTGAATACGACGGTGGGCGGGTCTGTCACGTTTACGGCTGCGGCCTCAGGCGCGGCGCCCCTGGCTTATCAGTGGTTCTTCAACAACAGTCCGTTGCCGGGGGCCACCAGCGCCACCCTCCAGATCACCAATGTGCAGCCGCAGCATGCCGGACAATATTATTTGCGTGTTACCAACCTGGTAGGCTCAGCCTTCTCTGCCACGGTTGCCTTGACGTTGGGCAGCCTGGATTCGGACAACGATGGACTGCCGGATGAATGGGAGGCCCAGTACGGTCTGCAAACGAATAATCCCAACGATGCCCAGGAGGATAGTGATGGCGACGGGCTCACCAATCTGCAGGAGTACATCGCGGGCACGGATCCGCGGAATCCGGCCAGTGTGTTGAAGTTGTCCATCCAGCCAGCTAACGGTGGGGCAGCCGGGTTGCAATTCCAGGCGATTTCCAACAAGAGCTACACCATACAGTATCTTGATCGCGTGGGCGCCACGCAGTGGCAGCGCTTCCTGGATGTGGCTCCGGCGCCCACCAATCGCCAGGTGGGCATCACCAATCAGGGCGGGCCGTCCCGGTTCTACCGCATCGCCACGCCGCAACTGCCTTGAGCTGACAGGGGGCTGCATTTTGGTTTCGCCTGTCGCCGGGGCAGGCGGTTATGCTTGGGGCATGGGGCAACAGGAACAGTACTATCGTCATAACGAGGCGTATGCCGAGTTTCTGGCGGGGTGGGACACGGCCTTTTATGCCAAATACGCGGACACGCTGCGCCCGGACAGCCCCGGCAGCCGGGTGTTGGATGTGGGGTGTGGCGTGGGGCAGGTAGTGGCGCGTTTGTTGAGTCAGGGCTTCGAGGCGCACGGGGTGGAGGTCTCCGAGCCGAATATTCAGCGCGCCCGACAAATCAGCGAGCATTGCCGCCTGTATGATGGGCGACATTTACCCTACCCGGATCAATTTTTTGAGGCGGCCGGCGCTTTGAATGTTTTGGAGCACGTAGAAGAGCCCGAGGCTTTTATCGCGGAGATCGTCCGAGTGGTGGCGCCGGGCGGGAAGGTTGTCATTTCCAGTCCCAATTTTTTCCGGGCCCTGGGCTTTCGCGATTACCATCCCCGCATGCGCGGTCCTGGCAACAAGTGGCGCAACTGGCGGCGCCAGCGCGAGAAGCTGCGCCAGATGCGCGAGCAGCCCGGGGCGGTGAAGTTTGATCGCATGACGCCCATCGTCAAGGAACCGTTCACCCCGGATGATGATGCCATCGTGGCCACCAACGCCCGCGAAATCGCCTTTTTTCTGGAGCGCAACGGCTGCCGGATCGTGCGCATGGAATGCACGGATCGTTACGTGCCCAAGCCATTGGATTTTTTGCTGAACGCGGGTCCCTGGCGTTTCTACATGTTTAACGCCTTCGTGGTCGCCCGGAAAAAATGACGCCGTCAGGGGGCTGGTGGCCAGGCTTAGCGGCGCGAGGCCGGACTGGGACTGCGGTTGGGAGCGGTGGTCATGCGGATGGGGCGGATGAGGCCCTGAGCTTCGTAGTCCACTTTTTCGACGCAAATCTGGCGCAGGCCCCGATAGGGGCCGTCGCCGGTTTGATTTTCCCAGCGGTGATAGAAGATGAGCCATTCTCCGGTGCGCGGATGTCGCACAAAGGAGTGATGGCCGGGGCCTTTGCGCGTTTCGTCACTGGTTAAGATGGCGCCCCGGTACGTCCACGGCCCGATGGGGGAGGGCGCGGTGGCATAATGCACGGAGTAGGAGGCATGACGCCAGCTTCCGTGACTGTAAGAGAGATAGTATTGGCCATGGTCGAAATGCATGAAGACGCCCTCGGTAAAGTTGGGAGGAGTTTGGACGGGGATTTCCTTGGCGAAGGTGAGCAAGTCCGGGTTCATTTCAAATACGCGCAGCCTGGCGCCGGCACTGCCGCCGGCGTAGAAGTAGGTTTTGCCGCTGCGGGGGTCTGCAAATACCATGGGGTCTATGGCTTCAAAGCCCTGGCCGCCGGTCAGCAGGGGTTTGCCGGAGTCCTTGAAGGGTCCGGCGGGAGAATCGCCGACGGCCACGCCGATGCGCGAGGGGGTGGGATTTTGCGGGCCCACCGAATAGTAAAAGTAAAACCTGCCGCGAGCGGGCAAGATGGCCGGGGCCCACGCGTGATGGCGTTCCTGGCCGTCGTCCTTGACCCAAGCCACGTCCTTCAAATCCAACAGCGGGCCGTGACGCTGCCAGTCGGTCAGGTTGGTGGAAGAGAAGGCGAAGAACCGCTCTCCGCGTCCATCGCTCCAGGTGGGGTAAACCCAGAAGGTATTGCTCAGCACCATCGCATGAGGGTCGGCCCCATAAAGAACAGGGTTGGGAAAAGCCATGGAATCGGCAGCCGACATCCCCTTCAATACCCAGAGGCACGTCAGGAAACAGTAGATTGAGGGTTTCATGGGCCTACTGGGGGGCGGGGAGGTCCAGATGAGTTAGATACCAATCCATAGAACGTGCCAATCCCTCGGTTACGGTTTCCAGTGGTTCGTAACCCAGCTCTTGTTGCGCCTGGGTAATGTCCGCCAGCGAATGGCGGACATCGCCGGGCCGGAAGTCTTTATAAGCAGGCGGCGGCAATTTGAGGTTGGGCCTGGCCTGGTGCAGGTGCGCGCACAAGAGGCCGTGCAATTCGTTCAAGGTGGTGCGTTGTCCCACGGCGATATTATACACCCGGCCGGGCGGCAGTTCTTTTTCGGTGAGGGCCGCCAGGAGATTGGCCAGGACTACGTTGATGACCGGACAGAAATCGCGGCTGGTCAGGCCGTCGCCATAAATTTCCACTGTTTCTCCCCGCATCAACCGGGCAATCCAGCGGGGGATGACCGCAGCATAAGGGCCCTCGGGGTCCTGTCGTGGACCGAAGACATTGAAATAGCGCAGTCCGATGGTTGGCAGGCCGTAGCAACGCTGCATCACGCCGGCATAGATTTCATTGATGCATTTGGTGGCTGCGTAGGGGCTTAGCGGCTGCCCGGTGCGGGCCTCCACTTTGGGGAGGTCGGGATGGTCTCCATAGACAGCGCTGCTGCTGGCATAGATGACCCGGTGGACGCCGGCTTCGCGGGCCGCGTGAAACACGTTGAGCGTACCGGTGACATTGACGGCGTGACTGCCCAGGGGATCGGCGAGGGAGCGAGGCACCGAGCCGAGAGCCGCTTGATGCAGGACGAGGTCCACACCTGCACAGGCGCGCCGGCACTGCTCCAGGTCGCGGATGTCGCCTTCGAGCAATTCAAATTGTCCCCACTGGCGGGCGTTGACGGATTTTTGCACTTCTCTCAGGTTGTCCTTCTTTCCCGTGGAGAAGTTGTCCAGGCCGCGCACTGGTTGGTCCCACTTCAGCAGGGTTTCCACCAGGTGGGAGCCGATGAAACCGGCGGCCCCGGTGATTAGCCAGCGGCGCGGCTGGGCGCGCAGGCGAGCTTCCAATTGTTCCATGCGGGTCATGCGCCCCTCTTGGGTATCACCGCCGGCGCGGCCAGTGCAATAAAAACTGCCGGCGCCGGCGATTTTCGTTGTTCAGGAGGGATGGGGAAGCGCAGGGGAGGGGGGTTGGCCGCCCCATTCGTTGAGGGAGCGCTCCTCGCCGTGATGGGGGGCGGATTGAAGCTGCAACAGCTCGAGGGCTTCACCCACGAGGTAGAGGGAGCCGCAGATCACCACCAGTTTTTCCTCCCGGGCGGCGCGCAAGGCCTCCGCCAGATTGACATGGCAGGAGATGGGGCAGGAGGGATCCTCCGGGCCGCAGCCCTCGCGCAACTCGGTGGCGGTGGCGGCCCGCTCGCTGCCGACGGTGACGAGGAGCATGCGCCGGGCCTGCTGGCGGAGGGTCTGCAGCATCTGGGGCCAGTTTTTATCGCGCAAAATGCCCACGATCATGGCGGGTTTTTCCTGGGGATAAAGCTCGGCGAGGGCCTGGCACAAGGCCGCCACGCCGCCTGGATTGTGGGCGCCGTCCAGCACGAACTCCTGGCCGGCAAGGCGCACCCGTTGCAAACGCCCGGGCCAGTGCACCTGTTCCAGCCCGGCGACGACATCGGCCCAGTCCACGGGCAGGAGGTGTTGCAGGGCGTGGGTGGTGGCGATGGCGGTGGCGGCATTCAGGCGTTGGTGCAGTCCCAAAAGAGGCAGCGCCAGGCTGGCGGCGGCCAGTGTAAAACGATCGGCGTGGTGAACTTCCGTCAGTGGCGCCTGCAGCTCGGCGGCGCGGCGGCGGATGACCTGGGCCACTTCAGGCCGGTTGGCGGCCAGGATGACGGGGGTGTTGGGTTTGATGATGCCCGCCTTTTCCCCCGCGATTTCCGGAAGGGTGTAGCCGAGCCATTTTTCGTGATCGTAATCAATATTGGTGATGACGCTGGCCAGGGGCTGCACAATGTTGGTGGCGTCGAGCCGCCCGCCCAGGCCGGTTTCCCAGATGACCAGCTCACAGCGGCATTCAGCGAAATACACCAGCGCCATGAGGGTGACGACCTCAAAAAAGGTGGGAGGGTCAGTGGCGCTCAAGTCCGAGACCAAGGGCTTGAGCTGCCCGGCCAGCCGGGCCACATCGGATTGCGGGATACATTGGCGGTTGATCTGGATGCGCTCCGCAAAGGCCACCAGATGCGGGGAGGTGAACAGGCCCACCTTAAGCCCCTTGCGGCGGTAAATGCTTTCCAACATGGCGCAGGTGGAGCCTTTGCCGTTGGTCCCGGCAACGTGGATGAATCGCAGGTGTTGCTCGGGATGGCCGGCGGCGGCGGCGAGCCGCACCATGCGCTCGAGACCGGGCTTGGCGCCGAACATCTGCAGGCTTTCCAGCCAGGCGATGGCTTGCGAATAGTTCAAAGCGTGGAGCGCGGTTACAGCGGTTTCTGGTGCATGGCCAGGTGGGCGGCGGCAATAAAGCCCTTGAACAGGGGGTGGGGCCGGTGGGGCTTGCTTTGGAATTCGGGATGGAACTGGCTGGCGATGAAGAAGGGATGATCTGGAATTTCGACCAGTTCCACCAGTTTGCCGTCCGGCGTGGTGCCGCTGAAGACCATGCCGGCCTCTTCAAACAACTTGCGATATTTGTTGTTGAATTCGTAGCGGTGGCGATGCCGTTCCTGAATGACAAAGGCGCCATACAGCTTGGCCGCCAGTGTTCCCATGACCAACTGTGACGGCTGCCGGCCCAGGCGCATGGTGCCGCCCTTTTTGGTGACCAGTTTTTGTTCTTCCTGCAGGCAGATTACGGGGTGGGGGGTGCGCGGTTCAAATTCCGTGGAGTGCGCCCGTTCGAGTTTGAGGACATGGCGCGCGAATTCAATGACGGCAATTTGCATGCCCAGACACAGCCCGAGGTAAGGGATGCGCTTTTCCCGCGCAAAACGTGCGGCCAGGATTTTGCCTTCGATGCCGCGCTCGCCGAAGCCGCCCGGCACCAGGATGCCGCCCAGTCCGGCCAGCATTTTCTCGGCGCCCTGGCGTTCGATTTCCTCGGCCTCGATGCGCACGATTTCGACGCCGCAGTCATTGGCGATGCCGCCGTGAATGAGCGCCTCATAGACGGATTTGTAGGCGTCCTGGAGGCCGATGTATTTGCCCACCACGCCAATGCGCACGCGATGCGAGGGGGCAATCAAGGTGCGGATGATTTCGCGCCACTGACTCATGTCCGCCTGGGGGGTGTTCAAGCCCAGGTGCCGGCATACGATTTCATCCATGCGCTCCCGCTGGAGCATCAGCGGCACTTCGTAAATGGAGTGGTCCACATCCTTTTCTTCGATGACGGCCTCGAGGGGGACGTTGCAGAACATGGAGATTTTGCCGCGCAAATCCTTGTCCAGCGGTTTTTCGCAGCGGCAAACGAGAACATGGGGGGTGATGCCAATTTCGCGCAATTTGGCCACCGATTGCTGGGTGGGTTTGGTTTTCAACTCACCCGCGGCCTTGATGAAGGGGACGTAGGTGACGTGAATGAACATGGCGTTGTTGGGGCCCACATCGAGGGCAAACTCCCGAATGGCCTCCAGGAAGGGCAGGCCCTCGATGTCGCCGGTGGTGCCGCCGATTTCGGTGATCACCACGTCGGCCTTGGACTGCTCGGCCATGAGGTAGATGCGCTTCTGGATTTCCTCGGTGACGTGCGGGATGACCTGCACCGTTTTGCCCAGATACACGCCTTTACGTTCATTTTCCAGGACGGTCTGATACACCTGGCCACTGGTGAGGTTGTTGAGGCGGGTCAACTGGACATTGGTGAAACGCTCGTAATGGCCCAGGTCCAGGTCCGTTTCGGCGCCGTCATCCAACACATAGACCTCGCCATGTTGGAAGGGATTCATGGTGCCCGGGTCCACGTTGAGGTAGGGATCGAACTTTTGCAGGACGACCTTCAAGCCGCGGTGTTCGAGCAGGGTGCCCAGGGCCGCGGCGGTCAATCCCTTGCCCAGGGAGCTGATCACGCCGCCGGTGACAAAAATGTATTTGGTGTCCGCCATAACCGTTACCTCAAGAAATTCAAGATTCAACCGGCTCAGGCCGGCAGTTGTTTCAGCCGCGCTTCCACCACGGCAATGTCCTCCGGCACGTCCACACTGGCCCCGGCATATTCCACCACCGCCACGTGGATGGGGATTTCCATTTCCAGGGCGCGCAACTGTTCCAACTGCTCGGCGGCTTCAAGCGGGCTTACAGGACTGGCCACCAGCCGCAGCAGTGTGTCCCGCCGATAACCGTAAATGCCCAAATGTTTTAGAAAGGGAAAGGCCGACATCTGCTCCACCACCGGCCGGTGGGCGCCAGCCCGCAGGTAGGGTATCGTGCGCCGGGAGAAATACAAGGCGCGGCCGCGGGCGTTCACCACCACTTTTACGGCGTTGGGGTTGTCATAATCGGCAGGCTCGCGCAGGGGCGTGGCGGCGGTCGTCATTTCGGCGTGGTGCAGGGCCTGGGCCACGGCATCAATGGCGGCGGGGGGCATGAGCGGTTCATCCCCCTGCAAATTGACCACGGCGTCGCAGTCCCGGCGGCGCACCACTTCGGCCACCCGGTCGGTGCCACTGGGATGATCGGGAGAGGTCATTTCGACCGAGGCGAAACGGCCGGCCACCTCGGCAATGCGCCGGTCATCGGTGGCTACAATGACCTCGGCCAGGGAGCGGGCCTGGAGGCATTGCTCAATGACGCGCTGAATCAAAAACTTCCCTGCGATAAACGCCAGAGGCTTGCCGGGAAAGCGGACTGCCCCATAACGTGCCGGAATAACACCAATAATTTTCATACCCGCCCCCGGATTAGACCCCTTTTGCGAGGAAAATCAATCTGCGAATGACTGCGGAGGTGGGGCGGTGGTAAAAGATTGCGGTCAGGGGGCAGCGGGCCGGGCGGTGGCGGAGGGGATTCCCGGAATGGGGACGGGAAACACAGGGTTAGGCAGGGCTTGTTTTTTCAAAATATCCTCGGCCTGCCGGATCAGGCCGGGGTGCTGGCCGGCCAGGTCCCGTGTTTCGCGCGGGTCCGCCTCAATATCGTAGATTTCCCAGGGGCCGGGTTCTTTGGTCTTCAGATTTTGGCGCACCAGCTTGAACTTGCCGAGGCGTACTGCCACCTGTCCCCCGGATTCAGGAAACACCCACACCATGGGGGGACGATTTTTTAGTGTTTTGACTTTTCCTGTGAGCACCGGCCACAGACTCACGCCGTCCAGATCTTTGGGCGGTTTGAGGCCCACTGCCTGGCACAGGGTGGGGAACCAGTCGGCAAAGTAGGAGGGGGTATGATTGACTGTACCGGCGGGGATGCGGCCGGGCAAACGCGCGATCATGGGCACCCGCAGGCCGCCTTCATAGACGCTGCCTTTGTGGCCGCGCAAGCCGCCGTTGCTTTCGAAAAAGGCCCCGTCAGCGCCGCCGACGTAGAAGCGCGAATTGCTGCGGCCGGGCATGACCGGGCCGTTGTCACTGGTAAAAATCACCAGGGTGTGGCCGGTGACACCGGCTTGATCCAGGGCGTTGAGCACCTGCCCCACCTGATCATCCAAATGGGCCACCATGGCGGCATAACCGGCGCGGGGCCGCGGATGGGGGAGATAATTATTTTCTCCGCGATACACCTCGGTGTCCCATTCGCGCGGGAATTTCTCCACCCAGGTTTTGGGGGGATGAATGGCCACGTGCGGTTCAATGAACGGCAGGAATAAAAAGAAAGGACGCTGCTGGCGGGTCTGGGTCTGGATGAACTTCAGGGCCTCCTGGAGCATGACATCGGGGGCGTAGTACTGTCCCAGCCAGTCCTCCATTTTCACCTCCCCCTCCGGCTGTTTGGCATGGCCGGGGATGGAGGGCTGATTCAGGGGTACTTTTTCGGCATTGCGCCACAAATAGGCGGGGTAATAGCTATGGGCCAGGGACTGACAATTATAACCGAAGAACAGATCAAACCCTTTGCGGTTGGGATCGCCCGTGCTCCCCACGGGTCCCAGTCCCCATTTACCCATGGCTCCCGTGGCGTAACCGGCCTGCTGCAACAGTTGAACGAAGGTTAAGGCCCCGGCTGAGAGGGGATGCTGTCCCTCGTCGTACTCCGGAAAGCGCACCTTGGCTTGCTGGTTGCCGCGGATTTCGGCATGTCCCAGATGCAGGCCGGTCATGAGCACGCAGCGTGCTGGAGCGCATACGGGGGCCCCGCTGTAATGCTGGGTAAAACGCATGCCCTGGGCGGCCAGCCGGTCAAGATGGGGAGTAGGGATTTTTTTCTGTCCGTAGCAGCCCACGTCGCCATAACCGAGGTCATCTGCCACCATGAAGACGATGTTGAGCGGCGGCTGGGCAGGGGCGGCGGACAGCCCCCACACGGCAAATAAACAAAGCCACAGGCCGGGCTTGAAGAAGGCTTGCATACGCCCATTTTTGCGCCCGGAGCGGTGAGGGTCAAATCTTAAGTCAGCGCGGCCGGCGGGCTTCCCAATCATTGCGATTGGTTTCGGTGCCAAAGATGCGTGTAATTTGCCCCTTAAGCACTCCGTCCTGCAGGGTGGCATCAAAGAGGTTGATGTAAGGCTGGCCCTCGCGTTCGCGCTCGATTCGGAAACTCACCTGGCCATCGCGGTAGGTTCCATCTAAAACGGGAAATTCGGCGTTGCCCTCCAAAATCACTTTGCCCTTGAGCCGCTGCCCTTCCAGTTTCAATTCGACCGCGCGGGGGCCCCAGATCCAGCGTCCTTCGATGTCGCGGGAAAGATGGGTGGCATTCCAGGGGTAAGTTTGCCACTGGCCGGTCCAGTTCGACTCCAATTTACCTTTAATCCGGCCGTCGGCGATGACTCCTTCGTAGCGTGTGGTGACCCGCTGGCCCTCCCGCTCGCGCACCACTTCAAAGGCCAACCGATTGCCATCGAGCACGGCATTGGTGATGGGGGCCTCGGCGCCGGAGCGCAGGCGGGTCACGCCACTGAGCACACCGTTGGTGAGTTTTAGTTCGAGTTGCGGGCGCACGACGGCCCCATCAGGCATGGTGAAACTCCAGCTCCACGTGCCCGCCACCGGCCCGCTGACGGTTTGGGCCATCGCGGCGCACAGAAATGACAATAGAACGAGTGTTGCGGCCCGGATGAGGCCGGCCCAAAAGAGATGCTGGATGATTTTCATGGAGCAGCCGCCGGCGGTTTGGCCGGCACGGAAAAGGACAGATGGATTTTTTCCTCGTCTTTGTTGTTGCGCCCGCTGAAGGTGACCCGGATTTCTTCGCCCAAGTCCTCCACGCGCAGCAACCCAAAGCATCCCTCTGGTGGGCGCGGCCTATACACATGATGACTGAAGGGGCCTCCTTTGATGGATGGCTCCTTGTCCAATGGCGCGGCGCCCATGCTGGGGATGGGCGCGCCGCCGCCGGTGGCGTAATCGCCATTGCGTCCGTCGTCGGCCGAGAGGCTGTGAGCGTCTCCGTGCAGATAAACCACCCCGCGGATGCGGTTGGCCTTGATAAAATCGGCAATTTCGCGCCGTTCGGTGGTGTAGGCGCACCAATGCTCCTGATCGGTGGCGGGGGGGATACGGCGTCCGCGGGCGGCGGCAGCTCTGGCCTCCTGAATCAACTCCTCATGTTTGAACAGGCCGTACTGATTGGTGCCCATCAAGGGGTAATAGTTGGTGCCACGCTCGCCCAGCCAGCCGACAGAGCCAATCCACACAATTAGAGGATATTTGTCTTTGGCCTGCAGCATTTGTTGTTTGAGCCAGGCTTTTTGCCGTGCGCCCAGCATGGATTTGCGCTCGTTGTCGGGCAGGTTGGCCGGGTCCCGCTCGGAGCGGCAGTCGGTCATCAGGAATTTCACGCGGCCGATTTCGAAAGACTGGTAGATGGGGATATCGCCGCGGCCCGCTCCCAGCGGGTAATGGGGGACATATTCCTGGTACACCTGGCGCGCGGCTGGTCGGGAGGGGGTAGTTTTATTGCAGTTGTTGCCGCCGAAGTCGTGGTCATCCCAGACATACGCAAAGGGGATGGTGCGGTACAATTCGGCCTGTTGCGGCGAGGCCAGGACGCGGTCGTAGGCGGCGCGAAAACGGCGGATGCTGTTGGTGTTGATGTCGAGGTAGTGGAAGTCCCCGGCGTTGATGAAGAGCAACGGCCGGTGTTCACGGATGCGGTCAAAGACATCGCTGGTGCTGCCGGTCTTGGCGCAGGTGCCCCACGCGATGGTGAAGGAGGAGGGGCCGGCGGGAAAGGTTCGGAATTGCCCCGTGCGGGCGGTGTCGAGGCGGCCATCAATCTCCAGGGCGTAATAGTACTGGGTGTCGGGAGCCAGATTGGTCATGCGCAAGCTGACCAGGTTGTAGTTTTGGGTCCGGGAGCGGTCAGGTGCGGAGTACAGCGGTTCGGAGAAATCAGGTTGGCGGCTGACCACCAGCCGGGCCGTCATCCCTTCGTCCAGGAGCCGCGCTTTGACCCAAACGCTGTTGGTGGTGACAGCGCCTGACCAGGGACCGCGCAGGATGGCCGAGTATTTCATGCGGCTGTGGCGCACGGCGAAGGCATAGACATCGGCCAGTTCGGCCACGCGGTCATTAAAGGCTGTGCCGATGCCATGGCCCGCGGTGAAACTGGTGCGCAGCAAGACAGGGGCCTTGGTGGCGGTGGCCTGCAGCCGGGCGGCCATTTTGCGGGAATGCGCCGGATTCACCCGCCCGTCGTGCCAGCCGGTGGTCAACAACACGGCGGGGTAGTTTACGCCGTCCCGCACGTGATGATAGGGACTGTAAGCATACAGCGCCTGGAATTGTTCGCGGTTTTGCACCGAGCCAAATTCGGTGGTGTTGAACACCCCGTTGGGGTCCCGCTCCACGCGCAGCATGTCGAAGATGCCCACCTGCGCGATGACGCCGGCAAACAAATCGGGCCGCTGAGTCAGGGCGGCCCCCATGAGCAGCCCGCCGTTGCTGCCGCCGCGGATGATGAGGCGGTCGGCGCGGGTGTAATTGCTGCGGATCAGCCATTCGGCGCAGGCGATAAAATCGTCAAACACGTTTTGTTTGTTGGTAAGCTGGCCGGCCTGATGCCACGGTTCTCCATATTCGCCGCCGCCGCGCAGATTGGCCACGGCCCAGACGCCTCCCTGCTCCAGCCAGAGCCGGCGGGCGGCATCGAATGACGGCTGCAAGCTGATGCCGTAACCGCCGTAGCCGGTTAACAACGCCGGCGCCTCGCCGTTGAGCCGCAAACCTTTCAGATGCACCAGGTTCAATGGGACCTTGGTGCCGTCCTTGGATACCACCTCCACGCGAGTCACCTGGGTGTCATCGTAATCTTCCGCCGTGGTGTCCTGCAAGGCCGTGATCCGCGTTGAGCTGCGGGACTGATTGGGATTAAAGACGTGCCAGGCGGGCGGATGGATGAAAGAGGCGGTGCGATAAAGGAGCTCATCGCCACGGGTGACCAGCATTTGTTGCACTGCCGCGGGTGCTCCCTCCAGACTGGTGGCGCGCAAGGGCACGGTGAGGCGGCTGCCGGTAAAGGCATCCACCCACGCCAGGCGCGAAGGTCCTCCGAATAAATAGTGAACGTACACGCCGCTGGCGGACGGGGCGAAGGTTTGCACGGCGTAAAGCTCGTGTTCGGGCACCACCAGCCGGGCCTGCGCCAGGTCGGGCTGGCGCAGAGGGACACGCAGGATTTTACCGAGGGGAGCGCCGTCGAAAGAGAGCAGATAGAGCCCCTCATCGCGCGGCCATTCCACGTAGAGCGGGTCGCGGCCAAACTGCGCTTGTTTGACTTTGTCTTCGAAGCGCGTGACCTGCCGCCACGGGCCGGCGGGATCGCGCAGATAATGGGCGTATTCACCGCCATCGCCATTGGCCACGGTGGCCAGCACCCATCCGCCGGGGCCGGTGCTGAGGTCAATTTCTGCAATGCGCGGGAATTCCCGCCCGATTTCGTAGCGGTCCTGCTCCGGCTTATCACCGAGGCGGTGATAAAAAACTTGCTGGTAAAATGCCAGATCGGCCTCCGGCCGTTCCCCCGGTGCGGGATAGCGCGTGTAAAAGACCCCCTGGCCGGTGGCGTCCCAAGCCACACTGCCACCGCCGGTGGGATATTGTACGCGGGGGAGGACGTCAGGCAATTTGCGGCCGGTATCCACTGCAAAGAAATGAAGGGCGCCGACTTCGCTGCCATTTTCCGAGAGGCATACCGCCACCCATTGTCCATTGGGGGAGGGCGCATAAAAATCCATGCTGGTGCGGCCGCGGGGATCGAGCCGGTTCAGGTCCAGGACCACGCGCAGGCCATTGGTATCGTCCGGGCCGGCCATGACCACGAGTTCGGGTTGCTGGCGGGGCGGTTGGAAGCGTAAAGCGAAGAGCCTGCCGCCCGCCCATTGCAGGCCGTAGTAGGTGGGGGCCTCGACTTGCAGCAGTTGACGAAGGCGGCGTTCAATCCAGGGCCGCTCGGGGATGGCATCCAGGTATTCTCTGGCGACGGCGTTTTGGGCCTCGGTCCATTGACGCACGACGGTGGAGTTTCCGTCCTCCAACCATTGATAGGGGTCAGTGACGGTCTGGCCGTGGTAGGTATCCACCACCGGCTGAGGCGGGGTGGCCGGCAAGTTGGCAGCGTGAGCAGTCAGGCAGAGACCGGCCCAGGTTGCCAACCAAAATCCCAGTCGCTTCATGGAAATAATAAAAACAATGTGCCTTAAACCATGGAGGCTGGCAAGTCCAGGCCTTGGCAAAGCCCAGCATGGGCGTTTGGGGTGGTGGCATGGTATAATTTAGACTTGGCGCCCCCTGTCATGCGTGCCAAAAACGAGCCTATGCAACACCTCAGCCCCCATGATGCGCGGTCAATCCGGTCAACGCCATCTGCTCAGCCACGACGCGACTTTTTGACCAATCTGGGCTGGGGTTCGCTGGGGGCGTTGATGGGGGCGGTAATTCCCAACGCCCGAGCCATTGACTTGAACGAGGCGCGCAAGCCCTATGAGCCGCTGACGGAGCGCAAGCTCAGAGTGGGTATAGTGGGATATGGTTATTGCCGGTTTGGCGCGGATTGGGGGTTTCAGTTTCATCCGAATGTGGAGGTGGTGGCGGTGAGTGATCTCATTCCGGAACGTTGCGCGGGGTTGATGAAGGCCTGCCGTTGTGAAAAGTCGTATCCCTCGTTGGAGGAGTTGATCAAAGACCCGAAGATTGAAGCTGTTTTTGTGGCGACGGATGCCCCCAGTCATGCCCGCCACTGCATCGAGGCCATGAAACATGGCAAGCATGTGATGTGTGCCGTGCCGGCGGTGTGGGGTTCGGTGGAAGAGGCGGAGGAGCTGTTGGAAACGGTCAAGCGCACCGGCTTGAAATATATGATGGCCGAGACGAGCGTGTACCATGTCGCCAACCACGCGATGCGCGTGTTGTACCAGGCGGGCGCCTTTGGGCGCATTGTATATTCCGAGGGCGAATATTTCCATTATTCGCCCACCCCGATTCCATCCTATAAAGAGTGGCGCACGGGGATGCCGCCGTTGTGGTATCCCACGCATTCTACGGCCTATTATGTGGGCATCACCGGCGGCCAGTTCACCAGTGTTTCCTGTTTGGGGTTTCGCGGCCCATTTGCCGCTTTTCAACCGGGGGCCAATCGGTACAACAATCCTTTCACGGATGAGATTGCGCTGTTTGAAACCACCGAAGGTGGGGTGTCGCGCATGCTCATGTCCAAATCCGTGCATGGCCTGGTCAACGAAACCGGGCGCGTGTTTGGTGAAAAAGGCCGGATGGATGGATTGCGTTACTACGGGGCGGTGGAGAATCTGCCGGACATCAGCCGTCCGCCGCTTCCGCCCGGGGTCCCGGAAGGTGGACATGGGGGGTCTCACGGTCCGTTGATGCATGATTTTGTCATGTCGGTGCTCCTTGACCGGACGCCCATTGTGGATATTTATGCGGCTCTGGCCATGACGGTGCCGGGGATTATTGCTCATCAATCGGCCCTGCGCGGGGGAGAGCGGCTCAAGATACCGCAATACAACCGGCCGCAAGTCAAACAGTGAGGGAGGCTTGAGAGGGATGCCCTGGTCGTACCGCTGTTCTTGATAATGGCCGGGAGAAATGGCCTAACGCGCATCTCCGGTCACAATCCCGCTGGCCAGAAAGGCAGCGGCTGTTTAGAGTCGCCTCATGGTTGATTTTAACAACCCGCTGCCGCTGGCCCGGCATCTGGACATGACGGTTGCGGAGGCCAGCCTGGCTGCGGCGCATATTGAACGCGCCTGTGAAGAGGCCCTGACATTACAGGCCGCGGCTTTGTGTGTTCCCGGGGCCTGGGTGGCACGGGCGCGGGCACGGCTTGAAGAGGCGCCGGTCAAAGTGTGCGCGTTGATTTCTTTTCCGCTGGGCCTGATGACCGCGGATGTGAAGCGGTATGAGATTGAAGCCGCCCTGGATGAGGGGGCGCAGGAATTTGAGGTGACGGCCAACCATGCTTTGCTGCTGGATGGTCAGGAGCGGGCGTTGGTCAGGGAATTGCGTGATCTGGTGGAGGCCGCCGAGGAGCATCCTCTGAAAGTGGCCATACGGCCTGAGCTGCTGGCTCCGGGAGATACCACCCGGGCCGCCCATCTGTGTGTGGAGGCCGAGGCCGCCTGCCTGGCGCTGGCGCCTGAGACGTTAACCGGCGTAAATCTCGTGGAGGAGATCCGGCGTTTGCAGGAAATCTATAGCGGCAGCCTGTTTTTCAAGGCCGCCTTACCTACGGCCAACCGCGGTCTGGTCATGGATTTATTGGCGGCTGGCGCCATGCGGGTGGGGATTCGTTATAGTCCCTCCTGAAACTCATCGGCCGTCTGCCTGTAAAACGTATGCCCAAGCAACAAAAGAAGCCTGCGTCCCTGTCCAGCATTCTGCGCCAGTTGGAAAAAGAGAATCCGTTGCCGCAAGCCCGATCCATCAACTGGCTTCTGGCCATCATGGCCCGGTTGCGTGCTCCCAACGGCTGCCCGTGGGATCGGGAGCAAAGTCATCATTCCCTGCGGTTTCACGCCGTGGAGGAAGTGTACGAGCTCATGGACGCCATTGAGGCGGGGGATGATCACGAGATGGAGGAGGAACTGGGGGACTTGCTGCTGCAGGTGGTTTTTCACTGCCAGTTGGCCCGCGAGCGCGGTGCGTTTGATTTTGAGGCGGTGTGCCGCAACATTGCCGAGAAACTCATCCGCCGTCATCCCCATGTTTTTGGCGATTTACAGGTCAAGGATGTTGAAACCGTGTGGGCCAACTGGGATAAAATCAAACGTGCCGAGAAAGAGGGCACCCGCCATGCCCGGCCCTCGGCGCTGGATGGGATTCCGCGTCATTTGCCCGCCTTGTTGCGCGCCCAGAAACTGGTCAAAAAAGCCACCAAAGCCGAGCTGTGGGACAAGGAAAGTCCGGCTGCCGGGACGGCGATGACGCGCGCGGCATTGGCGCAACAGTTGTTTGCGCTGGCGGCGGCGGCGCAGCAACGCGGCTGGAATGCGGAGGACTTGCTGCGGGCGGAGATCAGCCGGCAAGAACGCCGTCTGCGCCACAAGGAGCGGCTGAAAGACGGGGCGAAAGCGAAAAACTAATCCTGCAGCCAGGGAGCCAGCTTTTCGTCCTTCCAAATTGCGGCCGTATCTTCCGCCTGCCGCACCACGGCATGTTGCCGGCCGTGCACCAGAATTTCCGCCGGGCGGGGCCGGGTGTTGTAGTTGGACCCCATCACCGAGCCATACGCGCCGGCGCTCAACAAGGCCAGGCAATCGCCTTCTTGAACGCGGGGCAGGGGACGATCTTTGCAAAAGTAATCACCCGATTCACAGACCGGGCCGACCACGTCCGAGGGGATGAGGGCGCCCGCTTTTTTGCGCAAGGGCACGATTTCATGATAGGCATCGTAAAACGCCGGCCGAATGAGATCATTCATGGCCGCGTCCACGATGACGAAATTCTTTTTTCCGGTACGCTTAAGGTACTCAACGCGTGTGACCAGGATGCCGGCGTTGCCGACAATGAAACGCCCCGGCTCGATCAGCACCTTCAGGCCGAGCGGTTTGAGCAGGGGCACGAGGGCCTCGGCGTAGCGGGCGGGTGTCAACAAGGACCTGGCCTGCGGCTTTTTCCACCAGGTTTCCACGCCGCTGGCCAGGGCGGGGTCATACACGATGCCCAAACCGCCGCCGATGCTGAAAAACTCGATGCCGTGGCGTTCTTTCAGTGTGGCGGCGAGGGGGGCCACTTTTTCCACCGCTTTGCGGAAGGGGGCCACCTGGGTTAATTGGGAGCCGATGTGCATTTGCAATCCCCGCAAATGCAAATGCCTCAGACGACTGGCGCGCGCATAGAGGGCGGGCACCTGCTCAAACGCGATGCCAAACTTGTTCTCATAGGTGCCGGTGGTGATTTTGGCATGCGTGTGCGCCTCGACGTTGGGATTGACGCGAATGGCCACGGGCGCTTTCCGTTTCAGGCGGGCGGCCACCCGTTCAATGCGTTGCAATTCGGCCTCGCTTTCCACGTTGAAGCAATAAATGTCCTGCTCCAGGGCGTAACGAATTTCCGCCTCGGTTTTGCCCACCCCGGCAAAGACGCATTTGCGGGGGTTGCCACCGGCGGCCTGGACGCGCATCAATTCGCCCTGGCTGACAATGTCGAAACCGCTGCCGCGGTTGGCCAGCACGCGGATGACGGCCAGGTTGGAGTTGGCTTTGACGGCATAACAAATCAGGTGATCCAGTTCGGCCAGTGCCGCGTCCAGCTTCTGGAAATGCTGTTCGAGCGTCTGCTGCGAGTAGATATACAACGGCGTGCCGTAGCGCTTGACCAGCGAGGCCACCGGCACAGCTTCGCAGTACAACTCGCCATTCACATATTTGAAATCATGCATGGCGGGCAGTTATGCCAAAACGCCCTGCAACCCGCAACGGTGAAACTGGCCGCGGATGAGGAGGAGTTGGGCAGGGGACGGAAGGGGCAAGCGGGAAAAGAGGATGTGGGGTGACTGACGGCCGGACAGGATGGGCCAAGTCCGGCAAGCCGGCATTGACGCCTGGCGCCGGCTGCTTTTGAATGGCTGCATGACAGCAAAACGTTTTTACATCTCGCGGCGTTCCTTTGGCAAATCCCTGGCCCTGGCGGCGGCGGCGGCGGGACTGCCCGTCTGGTTTTACGAAGAGTTGCAGGCGCAACCCGCGGCTGCTCCGGCGCGCAGTGCCAATGATAAATATGGGCTGGCGCTGGTGGGTTGTGGGGGACGCGGCACCGGCGTGGGCATGGAGGCTTTGCAATTTGGGGAGATGCGCGTTCTGTGCGACGTGGACAAGCGCCATCTGGAGCGGGCGGCGGCTGAGTTCAAAAAGCGGAATCAAAACCCTGAGCTGGTGACGGATTTTCGCAAGCTCATGGAGCGGGATGATATTCAAATCATTTTGAACGGGACGCCGGATCACTGGCACACGCTGGTTAATCTGGCTGCCGCCCGGGCGCGCAAGGATATTTACTCGGAAAAGCCGCTGACGCTCACCATTGCGGAAGGCCAGGAGCTGGTGAGGGCGGTGAAGAAATACAAGGTGGTGCTGCAAACCGGGACTCAACAGCGCAGCGACGCCAAATTTCGGCTTGCCTGTGAATTGGTGCGCAACCGCCGGATTGGCCAGCTAAAAACCATTACTGTGTGGTTGCCGGCAGGATTGCACGGCGGGCCGTTTGCGCCATCTCCGGTGCCGGAGGGATTGGACTGGGATTACTGGCAGGGCCAGGCGCCGGCCGTGCCTTACGTCAAGGAGCGCTGCCATGTTACTTTCCGTTATTTCCTGGAGTATTCCGGCGGCACCATTACCGACTGGGGGGCGCATCATAATGATATTGCCTTCTGGGCCACGGGCTTCAATGGGCCTTCGGCGGTCAGCGGCAAGGTGCTTGTGCCGCCGGTGCCTGGCGGGTACACCGCGCCGAGTGAATATGAAGTGGAGTTCAAGTATCCGAATGGGGTGGTGCACTACATCAAGACCACCAAAGATGACAACATCTTTGGTGGGGTGGTCAATCCCAACGGGCAGCGCAATGGCATTCGGTTCGAAGGCACTGAAGGCTGGATTTGGGTGCGGCGTGGGGCGATTGAGGCCAGCCAGGAGGAGATTATTACCACCCCATTGCCGGCCAATGCGGAGCGTTTGTATGTCAGCCGCAACCACATGGAGAACTTTTTTGAGTGTGTCCGTTCGCGCAAGGCGCCGATATGCGATGTGGAGACCGGCCATCGCAGCGCCAGCGAGTGTCATCTGGCGCAGATTGCGCTGCGTTTGGGCCGGCCCTTGCGTTGGGATGCCGACAAGGAGCGCTTTGTGGGAGAGGGCGCCGAAGAGGCCAACGCACATCTTGGCCGGCCGATGCGCAAACCTTATGACTATTCCTTTGTGGCCTGAGAAGGGGCCTATGGGATGAGGGGTGCCAGCACCACGCGAAAGCCGATGGTTGGTAACCTATCGGTGGGAAGCGCGCTGTGGAGGATGGCGTTGTGGCAGAGCAGGCGGGTGCAGTTGCAGGCTACACCGCGGCGGACGCGCTTTATGCCGGTGGGCGGCCCGGTAGGGTGGACGCGGCTGCCATGGCCGCCGGCCAGAGGCAAGAGAGCAAGGCTTTGGCCATCCAATAAACCCTGCGGGCGGTTGGGGGCGAAGGCAATTAATTGCTTATGCCCGGCCAGGGGCGGCCGGTCAGGACGCGGTATCTTTTCAACATGTCGCGGGCGTTGGTTTCGTCCCCGAGGGCGGTGAAGGTTTCGCCCAACATGCCGACGGCCCAGGCCTTGTCCTTGTCCCACAGAAGATGTCGCTCCAGCAGGGCGATGTTTTCCTTGTACCGTTGCAGGCGGTGATTGACTTGGGCCAGGTCAAAAACGATATCTTCCTCCCACGGGTCCAGGCCATAGGCCTGTTCCAGGATTTGCGCAGCCAGCGTCCATTTTTTCTCCTCCATGGCCTTGCGGGCTTCTTTGTGTTGATTCAGGGCGCGGCTGGTGCGCAGTTGTCCCAAGCGTTGCCACGCGAGGACGGCTTCCTCCGTCCGGCCCAGCCGGGTGAGGACTTCTGAATAACTCTTGCGCAAATCGAGGTTCCAATAGTCGGCACGCAGGGCGGCTTTCAGGAAGTCCAACGCCTGGGCATCACGCCCCAGGCGGGCGAGGGTCAAGCCCGCCAGCGCATGCATGTCTGGCTGGTTGGTATAGACCGGGGGATAATTTAACAAGGGGCCAAAGGCCTCGGCCGCTTCGGCCCAGCGGCCGGTGAGGGCCAGGGCTTTGCCGGTCAAATAACGGCTTTCCGGCAGGTCCGGGGCCAGCGTTTGCAGGTGTCGGGCGGCCTGGAGGGCCTCTTCCAAATTGGTCCGGGTGAGCAAGTGCTGGGCATAGCCCCGCCAGACTTCAAGGGTTTGGGGATGTTGGGTGGCGGTGTCCTTCCACCACTGGGCTGCGGCTTCAGGTTGGAGCATTTCCAGCGCCTGTCCCTGGATGACCAGGGCTGCAGGCCCGGCGCCCTCCTTGCGGGCCTGTTCGGCGTACAGGCGCGCATCGCGGGGGCGTTTGCGCAACAGGGCATATTCAGCCATGCGCTGCCAGAACACCGGCCGCTCGCCGGGGGGCAGACGCTGCAAATCAATCTGGAAATTGACGGCGGAGGAGAAGGCGTCGAAATAGGAAGTGAGGTGTTGTTCCTTGGCGGCCTCGGGCATCAACATGCGCAGCGGCGCGCGGAATTCAATGTACATGTTATCATCGGTGTTCAAGGGGCCGCCAGGAATGGCCCGGGCCAGCTCGTCTTCGCCTATCCAATAGTGGGCCAGCATGTCTTCCGCGCCGGTCATGCCGATGTGGGCGAAGTCCTGTTTGACGCGCGGCGTCACCCGCTGCAGCAAGGTTGCGGCATCAAAGCGCAGGGGTTGTGTTGTGGCCAGCAGGATGGCATCACTTTCAACCCGAAACATGTGAAGGCAGGGGAAAACTTCCTTGAGACTGCGCAAAATCACCTGCAGGTCGGCCGGCTGCAACTCGTAAAGTTGAATCCACTGGCAAAAGACCCCCTGCGGACTCAGGCGGGAGCGCGCCAGTTCAAAGAACTCGCGGGTGAACAGGGCGGCAGCGCCGGGAATCCAGGGGTTGGAAGGTTCAGAGATGATGACATCGTACTTCAGTTCGGTGACGAGCAGATGATTGCGGGCATCATTGACGATGAGCCTGACCCGTGGGTCCTCCAAGGGGCGGCTGTTGTACCGGTTGAAAAACTGGCTGGCCTGGACCACGGCGTCCTCCAATTCCACGCATTCCACCTCCTTGACGGGGTGCATGAGCACGGAGCCCAGAGTAACTCCGCTGCCCAGGCCGATGACCATGACGCGCTCTTGTTGGGGGGCGGTGAGCAGTGGCACCTGGCCCAGCATGATCTGGGTGGGCAAATCCCCCACTGACTGGGCCAGACGCGCCCATTCGGGTTGGGGCAAATCCGGGGGAGTGGAGGCATCGGGTTTGCCATTGACCAGCAGGGACATGGAGACGGCGGTGCGAAACACAATGACGTTGCAGGTCAACCCTTCTTTGAAAAATTCAATCTCTCCATGGATGCGATGGACGCGATCGCGAAATTCCTCCCGGCTCAAGCCGTAGTACTTGCGCACATAGCGAAACACGCCGCTGGCCATTAAAGCGGGGTCCCAAGAGGGCGTTTGCAGCAGACTGTTCAGGATGAACAATCCCGTCAGGCCCGCAAAGACGGTGCGGTATTTGATGAACCTGCCGGAACGGGCGGCGGCGAATGCCAGGGCGGCCATCAGGCCATTCAGGGAGACGCCCACTAACAAGGTGGTTTGGGTGCCCACCAGGGGCACCAGCCAGAAACCTGCAGCAATCGAGCCGGCAATGGCCCCCACGGTGTTCAGGGAGTAAGCCCAACCCACGATGCGCGCAGTCTGGCCACCCTGGGGTTGCAAGCCGTGAATGGTGACCGGGAACATGGCGCCCAGTCCCAGGGTGGGGAGGATCATCAGGCCAAAACTCATGAGAAACAACAAGGCCATGGTGCCCGGCAACTGCGGTTGCCACCATTCATGCAAGCGCGTGTAGATAAACGGCAGTTCCTCGATGACAAACAACCCCAGATAAGTTGTCACTCCCACCACCAACTGGCACAGACCCGCCGTCCAGAGGGGTTCTTCCGTGCGCAGAAACCAGCGCGTGGCCATCCAGGCGCCGGCGGCCAGACCAAACAGAAAGGTGGCCAGCATGATGGTGTAGGCATAGGTGGACGAGCCAAGCACTTGCACGAGCAAGCGGCTCCAGGCGACTTCATACATCATGGCCGAGAAGCCGGAGATGGCATAAATCAAGACCAGCAGGCCCGCCACCCAGCGCGGTTGGAAGGGCGCTGCCGGCTTTGGCTCCACCGGCAGGTCCGCGGGAGCCTCCGGCCCGGCCGGCGTGGCTGGCGCGGAGGCCGGAGCAGGCGACCAGGGGGATCGCCGTGAGAGCAGCCACGCGCCCACTGCCGCCGAAGTGCTCAAGGCGATGGCGGTGTACTGGGTTTTTTGCAGTCCCAACAAGGGAAACAAGAGAAAACCTGCAGCCAGACAGCCAAAGACTGCGCCCACGGTATTGACGGTGTAAAGCAGACCGATGCGCCGGCGGCCCAGATAACCGGTGGCGCTGGTGCGATTTACAAACTGGCTCATCAAGGGCAGCGTGGCTCCCATGAACGAAGTGGGAATGAGCAGGATGCCCACGCACAGCAGAAAGCGCAGGGTACTAAACAAGGCGAAGCTGGCGTGATACTTCTTCCAAATGGCTTGATAGAGCGGCGCCAGCCCGCTGAAGAGCAGGGGGATCACCAGGGCCAGCAGGCCGATGCCGATTTCCAGGGCGGCATAGAGGCGCAACGGGTGATATTTGCCAAGGCGTTGCGCCAGGCGGCCCATGAAATAACTGCCAAAGGCCAGTCCGCCCATGAAGGCGGCCAGGACGGTGGCCACGGCGAAAGTGGTGGCGCCAAAAATCAGTTCCAGCGAGCGCACCCAGGCCACCTCGTAAATCAGGGCGCTCATCCCCGAGCAGGTGAAACAAAGGAGGAGCCAGGCCGTTTGGGTACGTTCTTCGCCGATTGGCCGTTTGGAGCTATCCATGGGCAGCAAACATAGCGGGCTTACCCCCAAATGTCCATGCCCACCATCCGCCGGAGTGAATCTTCAATCAAAAAGAATCTCGCGCAAAGCGAGGGGGTTGATTTCCACACGTCCCAGGAGGGGATGTTTGCCGGTTAACCTGCCTTCGCTCCACTGTTCCAATTGGATGGCCAGGCGGTCTTGATTGGCGAGGGTCAACCGTGCCAGGGCGGCGGTTTGGGGGGGCGGAGCTTGTCGCGCTGCGGGCGAAAAGTGCAATTGTTCGATGCGCTCCACGGGCACCTTGACCGGCCCGACGGGGGTGAGCACTTCCCACTCCTTATCCTTCAACGTGCCCAAGGTTCCTGAGACGCGGTCCTGGTTCAACAAAACCACCAGATCGTTGGTGCCCTGCATGACCAGATTGGTTTGCAAGGCCTGGCGGCCGTCCCAGTGCTTTACCACCAACTGACTGAGGCGCAGCGTGCCCTGGCCCTGGTTGACAAACCGCAGTGCCGTGCCATTGCCCAGCGTGTCGGCGGGGTCCTGCCAGCGGCGCAGCAATTCTCCGTTTTGATACAGCAGAACCAGGCGCTCCTTTTTGTTGGCGCGGATGGTGAAATGGGCGCGGGATTCCTGGGAGCGGTTTTGATGGATGGCAATGCCCAGGCCTTGCGGATTGAGGGGCAGTTTTTGTTTGACCGGCACCAGCGTGGCCATGATGTAGCCGGAGAGGGAGATTTGGAGGCTGTAAAAGCCGCCGAAGGCCGGCTCTTCGTCTTTATTGGCCAGTTGGATGGGTTGCAGGCGGTCGGTGAACAATGCCAGGGCCAGGGTGGGCGCGCCCTCCCATTCCACTTGAAATGATATTTCCACGAGGTCCGGCAACTTGACGTCGCGGGCGATCGAGCCGGCTTTTTGGGCGATCAAGGCTCCGTTGCCATAAACCCAGGCGTTGCCTTCCACGCCCGCGACGGCTTGTCCCATCGTCCATCCTTCCAAACCGGTGGGGCCTTGATAGACGATGCGGGGATCCGTTTCTACGGGCTGCAGACCGTCCATGAAGTGCCTTGCAATTTGGAGCCGGCCGCAGGCGGGGTTTTCCAGGAGGAGCGTGGTGCCATCAAAACCCAGCAACTGGCCGCTCAGCCAGTCGCCATTGACCAGTCGCACCTGGCAGGCGTTGCCCTGGGGACGGTTGGGGGATTCGCGGTTGCCAAAGCGGATTTTGAGGACATTGGTGAGGGCCAGCCGCATCTCTTCGTTGATGAACGGATGCTGCCAGCGAAACCAGCCTTCCCCCGTCATGCCGGTGATGGTGCCGCGAAGCCGCTCGCCGGTGCGCAACCAGACCACATCTTCAGGCGCGGCCGGCCAGAGGGAGCCGGCGGTTGCCGCCAGGAACAATCCGGCCCACCAGAGGTGCCAAAACCTTGCGGCCCATGTTTGTTTGCCCGTCATAGGTGCGTTGTACCTTGATCTCAGGACAGAGGAACTGCCCCGAAATCGTGACTTTGGCAAAATAGCACAATCCGCGCAATGGATGCATGCATTTTTCCTGCCGGGCAGTGTGGCCTTTAGGAGGTGAGCCAGGAGATGAATACTTGAAGGTGGTGCCCGCCGGGTGTAACCTTGGCGTAACAAACAACACCTATGCGCAAAATCCTCGCTGTTTTGCTGGCCGCCGGCATTACTATTTCCAGCCACGCCGACAGCACCGTGGTTTTCAATGAACTGGCCAGCCGCACCACCACTTTGCGACAATATGATTGGGTGGAGTTGTACAACCAGCTTGCCGTGGACATGGATCTATCGGGGTGGACGATAGATTACCAACCTTTGCCCGATGGCACGGTGATTCGGGGGCGCAATTACCTGGTGGTGGCTCTGGGTACGAATGCTTTGCCCGTGCTCCAGAGTGCCGGGGTGACCAATTTCGTGGTATTGGAGGCTTATCTGGCGGACCGGCTTACCCTGCGAAACAACAATGGGCGGGTTATGGATGTTTTTGATCCGGGTTCCATTGCCTGGTGGCCCAAACACCCGCGTGCAACGAGTTTTACGTGGGCCAAGCGGGATCCCGAGTGGACCGGTCAAGAGGCGCAAAACTGGCAGTTCAGCACCACGCCGCAGGGGACGCCGGGAAAACCCAATTTCCCGGGCGTGGGCGTGGTGCGGCCCCTGCGTTTGGTGGGACCAGAGGATACGTGGCGCTATTACGATGGCGCGACCGCTCCGCCGCAAGAATGGAGGCTTCCCGCATTTAATGACAGCACATGGTCGGTGGGAAGTCCGTTGTATTACCATGGCACCAATCGGATCATTGAGGTGCGGTCCATTCCGACCTTGTTTAATACCGGGCTGGATGATCAGGGCCGGGTGTTGACGGCCGGGGCAGCCGACCCGCATTATCGTCTCACGGTATCCGCCCAGGGGGGCGCCCCCACGCAGGCCACGGTGACCCAAAACCATCCCAACTGGCTGGCCAATGACAGCAGCTCCTCATGGATTGGGCCGGTGGCCAACGGCTCCGCCAACGTGGCGGCCGGCAATTATTATTATGTGACCACCTTTTCCTTGAGCGGTTTTGAATATCAAAATGCGGTGCTGCAACTTTTCGTGGCGGTGGACAACAACCTGAACCAGGTGCTGCTTAATGGGGTGGCCCAAAGCATCACCGCCGCCGGTTTCAATGCCTGGTATGGCCCGTTTTATATCACTAACGGATTTGTGGCGGGCACCAACACGCTGGAATTTCGTTGCAGCAACGCGGGCACGGATCCCAGCGGTTTCCGGGCGCTGGTCAGCGGCACGGCCCCTCAATCCCTGACAAACACGCCGCTGGCCGGTGGGCGCACCACCTACTACTTCCGGCGGCCGGTGGTGATTGCGAATTATCCCGAGGCCACCCGTCTGTTGTTGCGGCCCATGGTGGATGACGGGGCGGTGATTTATGTGAATGGAGCCGAGATTCTGCGCCTCAACCTGCCTGAGGGAGAGATTAGCGCTTCAACTCCCGCCATTACCAATGTCCTCCAGCCCAACTGGAGCGGCCCGTATGTGGTGTATCCGACCAATCTTGTTATGGGCACGAACTGGCTGGCTGTGGAACTGCATCAAGCGGCGGGGGGCGAAAGTGACGCGGTGTTTGGTCTGGAGGTGCAGGCAGAGCCCTATGTGCTGCCGATGCCCACCCTGGTCATCAATGAGCTTACCGGCGCCACCAATGCCACGCTGGCCCTGGAGATATTTAATTATGGGAGCAACGCCATGACGTTGGAGGGCTGCGAACTGGGCAGCCAGTCTGGAAGCTGGCCGGCCTATGTTTTTTCCAATGTTCCGCCCCTGCCACCAGGCGGCTTTCTGGTCCTGACGGGAGAACAGCTTGGCTGGCTGCCGATGGCTGACGGTTATCGAAGTTTTGAGAATGTCAACATCACCTTGTGGTCGCCGGGTGCGCAACGCGTGTATGATACGGTGGTGTTGCGGAAAAATCCGCGGGCTCGTTTCCCTGATGGTGGGACCGCGTGGGGGGTTCCAGCCGTTTTGACTTTGGGCAGCTCGAATCGGGTCCATCTCCAGCGGGACATCGTCATCAACGAAATCATGTATCATCCCCCCCTGATTTTCAGCAGCAACGCTCCTCCGCAAGAGTCAGATGCGCAATGGATTGAGTTGTATAACCGTGGCTCCAATACCGTGGATTTAAGCGGCTGGATGTTGGAGGGCGGCGTGCGGTATCTGTTTCCGGCGGGAGTGACGATGGGGCCGGGGGCCTATCTGGTGGTGGCCAATGATGCCACCACGCTCAGAACGGCGCACCCTGGCATCACCATCCTGGGGGATTTGCTGGGCCGGCTATCGGGGCGGGGCGAGTTGATCATTCTGCGTGACGCCCAGGGGAATCCTGCCGATGAAGTGCGCTACTACGACAGCGCCCCCTGGCCGGAGTATGCCGATGGCGGGGGCTCCAGCCTGGAGCTGCGTGACCCGTGGGCGGATAATTCCCATCCTTCTTCCTGGGCGGCGAGTGACGAGACTGCGCGTGGACAGTGGCAGAATTACTCTTACCGCATGGTGGCCACGTTCCCGGGCAGCACCCAGCCGACGACGTGGCAGGATTTTGTGTTTGGCCTGTTGGATGCCGGCGAGTGTCTGGTGGATGACATATCGGTGGTGGAAAATCCTTCGACCGCGCCGGTGGAGATTATTGCCAATGGCAATTTTGAAAACGGCCTGACCGGCTGGCGGGTGCTGGGGAATCACGGGCGCAGCCGGGTGATAACCGATCCGGATAATCCCGGCAACCGGGTGCTCCACCTGGTGGCGACCGGAGCGCAGGAGCACATGCATAATCACATTGAAACCACGCTGACGGGGGGGCGGACCATTGTCAACGGAAGGGAATACCAAATCAGTTTTCGTGCCCGCTGGCTGGCGGGCAACAATCTGTTGAACACCCGGCTTTATTTCAACCGGGTGGCGCGCACCTCCGTTTTACGGCGGCCGGTGTTCACGGGCACGCCCGGCGCGCCCAACAGCCGCCGGGTGGCCAACCTCGGGCCCACCGTGCGGGATCTGCTGCATCAACCGGTGGTGCCTGCGGCGGGGATTCCGGTCACCGTGCAGGTTACCGCGCAGGATCCGCAGGGCGTGGCGGAGTGTCGCCTGTATTGGTCGGTCAACGGCGGGGCATGGAATTCCGTTCTAATGAGCGCGCAGGGAGAACGCTACGCGGGCGTGATCCCCGGCGGCACTGTCGGTGATATTGTGCAGTTTTATGTGCGCGCGACTGATGCGCAGGGGGCGGTGGCCTACTGCCCGGCAGCCGGTCCTGACTCCGGGGCGCTGTTTGCCGTAGAGGATGGCCAGGCAGAATTCGCCCGTGGCCACAACCTGCGCGTACTGCTCACGCCGGCCAACCGCGAGCTGCTGCATGCGGCGACCAACGTGATGAGCAATGACCGGCTGCCCGGGACGATAATTTATGATGAGTACCGTCCTTATTACGATTGCGGCATTCGTCTCAAAGGCAGTGAGCGGGGGCGTCCCAGCGATGTGCGGGTCAGTTTTCATCTGACCTTCCCCGCCGATCAGCCCTTTCGCGGGGTGCATCCGGTCATGTTGATTGATCGTTCGGGGCAGGGTGACACCACCCAAAACAAGCAATTGGAAATGGTCATCAAGCACATGCTGCACCATGCAGGTGGCGTTCCCGGGGTTTATGGGGACCTGTGCAAGGTGATTGCGCCGTACAGCCGGCATACCAGTTCGGCCATTCTTGCGCCCCGGCTCGAGGATGAATTCATTGAAACCGCCTTCGTGAACGGAGGGGATGGGGATATGTATGAGTTTGAACTCATTTACTATCCCACCACCACCAACGCTGCCGGATACAAACTGCCCAGCCCTGACAGCGTGATTGCGGTGGATTTCCAGAATCTGGGGGATGATCCGGAGTTGTACCGTTACAACTTCATCAAGAAAAACCACCGGGATGTGGACGACTACGGCCCGCTGGTAACGTTTGCCAAGACCTTCAGCCTGGCCACTGCGGCTCTGGATCAACAAAGCCGCCGGGTCATGGACGTGGATCAATGGATGCGGGTCTGGGCCCTGGTTACTTTGTGCGGGGTGGGAGACACCTACACCTTTGGTAATGATCATAATGTCATGCTTTACCGGCGGCCGGAGGACAACAAGTTCCTCGCGTTTCCCATAGACATGGACTTTTCCTTTTCGCGCGCGGCCAACTCCGCGCTCATTGGGGATCGCAATTTCAGCCGGTTGATTAACGAAATTCCGGCCAACAAACGGCGGTTTTATGCCCATGTGAAGGACATCATCCAATCCACCTATAACAACGCCTACATGGACCGGTGGATTGCCCATTATAACAGTTTTGTGCCTGAGCAGAATTACTCGGCCATTCCAGCCTATCTGGCCACGCGCATCAGCACCGCCAACACCGAGATTGCCAACAACGGCGGTAATGCCGCCTTTGCCATTACCAGCAGCACGAATCTGGTGATAGGCACAAACCTTATCACCCTGGCCGGGACTGCGCCGGTGGAGGCGGCCCAGATTACGGTCAACGGACAGGCCTATCCCATAACGTGGGTCAGTCTCTCGGCGTGGACGATGCGCGTGCCGGTGTCCGAGTCTTCCAACGTGTTGACCATTCTGGCCTATGACGTGAACGGTCAGCTTCTGACCAATTTTACCCGCACCACCACGGTTATTTACACCAATCCCATTCCGGCGGCGGTGGGAAATGTGGGTTTTACCGAGATCATGTATAATCCCGCCGTCCCGGGTGCTGAATACGTGGAGCTATATAACGCCTCGCCCTATTTCACCTTTGATCTCTCGAATTGGGGCATCAACGGCCTGGATTACCGATTCCCTTCCGGGGCCTATTTGGCGCCGCGATCTTATTTGATTTTGGCCAAAAACCGTGCGGCGTTTGAAGCGGCCTACGGCACAGGTGTGGCGGTGTTTGATGAGTATGGGGGGAACCTGCAGCGCAATGGTGAGACGCTGACCCTTTGGCGGATGGGGCCCGGCGGTCAGGAGGTGGTGGATCGGGTGCGTTACGATTCGGAGGCGCCCTGGCCGGCCAGCGCCGACGGCAGCGGCGCTTCCCTGCAATTGAAGGATTTTGCGCAACGTCACGATCGGGTTATCAACTGGCTGGATGGCTTGGCCTGGCAGTTCAAGTCGTTCACGTTGAGCAACGTGCTGACGTTGAATCAGACCAATTTATATTTTCGGTTCAGCAATGCGGGGGAGGTGTGGCTGGACGATGTGCGGGTTGAGGAGGGGACGGTGGTGGGAGGGGGCAGCAACTATGTGGTGAACGGGGATTTTGAGGCGCCGCTGGAGGGG
>JAOAIT010000051.1 GCA_026414565.1 Verrucomicrobiia bacterium | reverse complement strand
AGATGTGTATAAGAGACAGATAAGGCCCCACCGCCGCCGTCGGATCCACTTGCGCCCCCGCCCCCACCACGGCCGTCGGATGCACCCCCGCCGGCGGACGCCGCTCCGGAAAAAACAACGGCAGCACCCGCGCAAACGCCACCCGCGCATTCTTCACCTTGATGAGCGTCTTCTCCCCCGCCGGATATTCCTCCGCCACCAGGATGGCGCTGGCCGCGCTCTGCCGCGCAGCCTCGAAGTACTCCGCATTCTCGGCAAACGTCAAATCCCCCGCCTTCGCGGCCTTCGCAGGCGCAAAACCAGTCAGAACAACACCAGCATCGCCCACCACCTCCCCCTGCAGATGCGCGGCGATTTGTGCGGCAGTCCAAGCCATGGGCAATCCTTATTTCCGGGTGGTGATGCGGTTGTTGTCCCCCAGCACGATGACCGTGGGATGCCATTGCGCCGCCTGCGCGGCCTCCACTTCCGTAAAACTCATGATCGTCAGCCGGTCCCCCGGCTTGCCACAATGCGCCGCCGCCCCGTTCAGCACAATCTGCCCCGAACCGCGCGGCCCTTTGATCACATACGTCTCAAACCGCCTCCCGTTGGCCATGTTGCTGCACAAAATTTTCTCATACGGATACAACCCGGCCGCTTCCATCAAATCCTCCGCAATGGTCAGGCTCCCCTCATACTCGAGGCTGCCGCCGGTGACCTGCGCCCGATGAATCTTCGATTTCAAGAGATGTACCAGCATACGTGACGGTTGGTAACCACCGTTAGACCCCTCAATATACTCCCCCTCCGCCCCCATTCAATAACAATCCCCTCCCCGCCTCCCTCCCGCACGCGCCCCAATCCTTGCTGCAACGCCCCCCCACCGCCCCAATCACTTCCCAACGCCCCCGCCCGCGCGGAAAAACGCTTGGCAGCCACGCACGCCGGTTTAGAGTTCAGGCCATGCGTCCGCTCGCGGCCCTGGCGCTCTATCTGATCGGGGTGATCCTCGGCGGGGCTTTGCTCGCCCCCTGGCTCCATGCCTTGGTCCACGCGCTGGCCGCCGATTCCGGCTTCTTCCAACGTCTCAGTCAGCAGCCGTTCTCCCGCTACCTCACCCGCTGCTTCCTCGCCCTCGCCCTGCTGGGCATCTGGCCCCTCGCCCGCGCCTTCCACATCCGCTCCTGGCAGGACCTCGGCTGGTCCTCTCCCCGCGGACAGGGCCGCCATTTGATTTGGGGCCTCGGCCTGGGCTTCGCCAGCCTGGCGCTGGCCCTGGGTCTGGGACTGGCCCTGGGCGGACGGCTGTGGGATGCCGAACGCAGCGCCGCCCAAATCGCCCGCCATCTTTTCAACGCCCTCTCCGCCGCCGTGGTGGTCAGCGTCCTCGAGGAAACCCTCTTCCGCGGCGCCATCTTCGGCGCCCTGCGCCGCACCTGTTCCCTCCGCACCGCCCTCCTGGCCAGCAGCGCCCTCTTCGGCCTGGTCCACTTCTTCGGCCGCGTGCAATGGCAGGATGCCGTCGCCTGGGATTCCGGCCTCCGCGCACTGCCGCAGTTGTTTGCCGGCTTCACCAACCTGCAACAACTGGTGCCCGGCTTCATCAATCTCACCCTCGCCGGCGCCATCCTCGCCTGGCTCTACCACGCCACCGGCACCCTCTATGCCTCCGTCGGCCTGCATGCCGGCTGGATCTTCTGGCTCAAAACCGCCGGCTTCTTCACCCGCACCGCTCCGGAAAGCTCAACCTGGCTCTGGGGCAGCCAGAAACTGCTCGACGGCTGGGTGACGGTGCCAGTCCTCATCGCCGTCTGCTACTGGGCCACCAGATACGGCGCGCGCAACCACAACCAATCATCAGTAACCATTCAAACATAGTTAGGACGGATACTTTGTGCGCGCTTTTCCTAAAACCGCTCTTGATGCCCTCCTCGCTTTCTTCTATCCTGAGCTTTGTCAGGTGTGCCTCAACGCGCAGGCCGGACACCCCAACGGCTACGTCTGCTCCGCCTGTGCCGCCCAGGCACAACCCTTGGGCCCGCCGTGGTGTGACGTGTGCGGGCAGCCTTTTGCAGGCAATATCACCGGCGCGTTTATCTGTGCAGATTGCCAGGCGACACCGCCGCAGTTCGATTACGCCAGGTCCGTAATGGTTTTTGACGGCCCGGTGCGCAAAATCATCCATCAATGGAAATATCGTCAAGCCTTCTGGCTGGAGCCGCGGTTGGCCCCATGGCTCACCACCGCCGCCACGCCCGCCTTGCGCGCGGGCGACTGGCAGGCCATCGTGCCGGTGCCCCTCCATCCCATCAAAGAACGCGAACGCGGATTTAACCAGGCCGGGCGGCTGGCCCGGCTCCTCAGCCAGGCCACCGCCCTCCCATTGAACACCCGGGTCTTGCAACGGGTCAAACATACTGTCTCGCAGACACGGCTCACCCGCGCCGAGCGGGCGGCCAACCTGCGCGGCGCCTTTGCCGTCCCCGCAGGCGTGCGGCTGGCGGGCGCCCGGCTGGTGCTCGTGGACGATGTCATGACCACCGGCGCCACCCTCAACGCCGCCGCCACCGCCTTAAGGCAGGCCGGCGCGGAGGCCGTATGCGCCTGGACCCTGGCCCGGGGCAGATAAGGACGTTGTGACCAAACCCAGACATAGCAGTATGGCCACCACCACCATCATCAAAAATCCGGCTTTGACCGAGGCGGTCGCGCCGGCTGTCACCCCGCTGGCGCCCAGCAGCGAAACCACCTTCATCCGCAAGCCCAAACTGGGCACCGGCCGCGCCCGCAAAAAGGAAATCCCCGAAGGCCTCTGGACCAAATGTCCCAAATGCTCCAACATGATCTACGACAAGGAGCTCGACAACAACCTCAAGGTCTGCCCCAAGTGCCAGCATCACTTCCCCATCGGCGCCCGCGAACGCATCCACTCCCTCGTCGAAACCTGCTCCTTTGAGGAAATGGACGCCGACATGGTCAGCGTGGACGTCCTCAAATTCACCGGCGTCTCCTCCTACACCTCCAAACTCGCCGCCAACATGAAGGACGGCGTCCTCAAAGAGGCCGTCGTCACCGGCATCGGCCGCATCGGCCCCCACCATGTCGCCCTCGGCGTCATGGACTTCAATTTCCTCGGCGGCTCCATGGGCAGCGTCGTGGGGGAAAAACTCACCCGCCTCATCGAAACCGCCACCGACCGCGGCCTGCCCCTCATCATCATTTCCACCAGCGGCGGCGCCCGCATGTATGAAGGCATGTTCAGCCTCATGCAAATGGCCAAAACCAGCGCCGCCCTCGCCTACCACGCCAAAAACCGCCTCCCCTACATCAGCATCCTCACCCATCCCACCTACGCCGGCGTCATGGCCAGCTACGCCAGCCTCGGCGACCTCATCCTGGCCGAACCCGCCGCCATGATCGGTTTCGCCGGCCCCCGCGTCATCCGCGACACCACCCAGGCCGAGCTGCCCCCCGGCTTCCAAACCTCCGAATTCCTCCTCGAACACGGCCTCATTGACGCCATCATCCCCCGCCAGGAAATGAAGGCGCGCCTCATCTACTATCTCGACTTCTTTGCCGAAGGCCAGCGCCGCCTGGCCGCCCTGGGATGACCCACGCCCCCCGCCGGTGACGCGGCGGCTTCACCTCTCCCTCACCGCGCCATGCTGGCCGCCGCTCTCGCCACCGTCCTCTTTTGTTTCTCGGCCATCGCCGCCACCCGCTCGGCCCGCCTCATGGGCGGCACCGAGGCCAATTTCTGGCGCCTCGCCCTGGCCTGCCTCTTCCTCGGCCTCTGGGCCGCCTCCGCCGGCACCGGCACCGCCAGCGCCGCCTTTGTTCTTTTCTGGTTCAGCGGCCTGGTGGGCTTCGGTGTTGGCGACGTCGCCCTCTTTCAAGCCCTCCCCCGCCTCGGCTCCCGCCTCACCAGCCTGCTCGTCCACTGCCTGGCCGCCCCCATGGCAGCCCTCGCCGAATGGGCCTGGCTCGGCACCCGCCTTTCCCCCACCGAAATCGCCTTGAGCACCCTCATCCTCGGCGGCGTGGCCCTCGCCCTGGCGCCCGGCGAACGCCTGCACCTGCCCCGCCGCGTGTTCTGGCTCGGCCTCGCCAGCGGCGTCCTCGCCGCCCTCGGCCAGGGCATGGGCGCCGTCATCAGCCGCCGCGCCTTCGCCGTCGCCGCCGCCGCCGGCGAATCCGTGGACGGCCTCAGCGCCGCCTTCCAGCGCAGCCTCGGCGGCATGCTCGTCGCCGCCGTCGCCTTGCTGGTGGTCAAGCGCAAGCACCTCCTCGGCCGTTGGGACGAACCCCCCGGCGCCGCCTTCGCCCACTGGCGCAACAAATGGCAGGGCAGTTGGGCCTGGGTCATCCTCAACGCCCTCACCGGCCCCTTCCTGGGCGTCGGCTGCTTCCAATGGGCCTTGAAAACCACCCCCTCAGGCATCGTCCTCCCCATCGTCGCCACCATGCCCGTCGTCATCATCCCCCTCGCCGTCTGGCTCGAAGGCGAAAAAGTCTCCCCACGCTCCCTCGCCGGCGGCCTCATCGCCGTCGCCGGCGTCGCCCTCTTGGCCTGGTGCCGCACCACCCCAACTTGACACCCGCTCACCCCGTCCTATTATTGTCTTTGCCATGTCTAGGTCAAATGAGGCGGACGACCCCGGCTGTACCGGCGCGGCCGCAAACGCTTTTTTGCAGTATAAGGCCTTCACGTCCCCTGGCCGCGGTTTCTGGCGCGATGTCCCTGACCGGGAGTGGAACGACTTCCGCTGGCAGCTCAAGCATCGCATCACCACCCTGCGCCAGTTGGAACTCCTTATGCCCACCCTCACCCCTGAGGAGCGCGCCGGCGTGCAGTTGGCCAACTCCAAGCTCGCCATGGCCATCACCCCCTACTTCTTCAACCTCATTGACCCCGCAGACGAAAACTGCCCCATCCGCCGCCAGCTCATCCCTCGCCTCGAGGAAACCCACACCGCCCCCTGGGAAATGGCCGACCCCTGCGGCGAGGACGCCCATTCCCCCGTCCCCGGCCTCGTCCACCGCTACCCCGACCGCGTCCTCTTCCTCGTCACCGACCGCTGCGCCGCCTACTGCCGCTACTGCACCCGCTCCCGCCTCGTCAGCAACGCCTCCGGCTACGATTTCCACCCCGAATACGACCGCCAAATCGAATACATCCGCCAGCACCCCGAAGTGCGCGATGTCCTCCTCAGCGGCGGCGATCCCCTCCTCCTCAGCGATGAAAAACTCGAGGCCCTCCTGAGCCGCCTCCGCGCCATCCCGCACGTGGAATTCCTGCGCCTCGGCACCCGCATCCCCATCTTCCTGCCCCAGCGCATCACCCCGGAATTGTGCGCCATGCTCCGCCAATTCCACCCCCTCTTTATCAGCATCCACACCAACCACCCCCGCGAGCTTACCCTCGAGGCGCGCGCCGCCCTCGAACGCCTCGCCGATGCCGGCATCCCGCTGGGCAACCAATCCGTGCTCCTCCGCGGCGTCAACGACAGCGTGCCGGTCATGAAAGCCCTCCTCCACAAGCTCCTCATCTGCCGCGTCCGGCCCTATTACCTCTACCAGTGCGACCTCATCGCCGGCTCCGCCCACCTCCGCACCAGCGTCCGCCGCGGCCTCGAAATCATGAATCATCTGCGCGGCTTCACCACCGGCTACGCCGTGCCCCAATATGTCATCGATGCCCCCGGCGGCGGCGGCAAGGTCCCCATCAACCCGGAGTACATCCTCAGTCACAACCATGACCGAGTGATCATCCGCAATTACGAGGGCAAAATCTTCGAATACCCCGAAGTCTGCGACGCCGTCCCTTCCCCCTGTTGCGCCGGCCCGCAGTCTTAACCGCAAAAAACTGCCGCCACCTTCTCGGCAGGCCACCCCAAAACAGCAACGCCACGCGCCTCCTCCCCAAAGCCACCCACCGGCTTCGGCTGCACTCATTGACCGCTGACCAGACGCACAATGACACATATTAACCCCAACCACAAAAGCACCTAAAAAGTGTCATTTTGCTACAAATGAGCGACATACTGATACGCATGCCCAACCCATATTTAACCACGATTTTTTCATAATCCATTGATTTTAAGTCACTTATAAAATACTCACACCCCGCCTTGCCTTGGTACGCTTCTTGTTGATGTCTCAAGCGAGTTCAATCCGCCGCTCCGAGTGGAGGCAGGCGGGGCTGGACTCGGTTGCCAAATCGGTTTGGCGGAGCCGGTCTGGTAGCTGAGATGAAATCCGCCAGGAAAAGACGGAGGAACAGACTATGACTGCATTGACTCGTTGGAATCCGTTCAAAGAAATGGAGGAGTTGCAGAAACGTTTGGCTTCGGTCTTTGACTTGGCGCCTTTTCGTCGCAGCTCCCTGACGGCCTCGGAAGAAACCCTCACGCTGCCTGAATGGGCGCCGGCGGTGGACATCCTCGAGGACGACAAAGAGTACCTCATCAAGGTGGAACTGCCGGAAGTCCAGAAGGACGACGTGAAGGTCACGGTGGAAGACGGCACCCTCACCATCTCCGGCGAACGCAAGGCCGAAAAGGTGGAGAAAGGCCGCCGATTCCATCGGGTGGAACGGAGCTACGGCCGGTTCGAGCGCAGCTTCATCATCCCGAACGACGCCGAAGAGGGCAAGGTGGAGGCGGAGTTCAAGGATGGGGTGCTGCGGGTGCACCTGGCCAAGAGCGAAAAGGCCCGTCCAAAACAGATCGAAGTCAAGGTCAACTAAGGGCCATCGGCGGACCGTGTGCGGCCCACGCGGTCCGCCTTTCCTCCTCCGCCAAGGCCGCCCGCCTCAAACCGGGCGGCACATTGGTTGAGCAGCAGCAGGGCCCATGGGTCTAAACGTATAAAAAAACGCCGCGCGCTCTCGCCGGCGTAAAACAAAAAAATGGAGACTGTAACTATGAAAACCTGGCGGTGGGCTATTGGAGCATTGGCAGCAGTGGCTTTGATGTATCTGGCGCTCGCGCACTCGCCCCTCATGTCCCGGGCGATGGCCGCCGCAGCGCCCAAAGTCACCATCAACGAGGCGCCGTTGTCCCCATCGGTCAAGGCCGCCACCAGCCTGGCGCCCATTGTGAAAAAGGCCGCGCCCAGCGTGGTCAACATTTACACCACCAAGCGCGTCAAGGAGCCCGTCATGGTCATGCCCTTCTTTGACGACCCCTTCTTCCGCCGCTTTTTCGGCGACCCCTGGGGCGGCGAACGCCTGCCGCGCGAACGGCGCGAACAGTCCCTCGGCAGCGGCGTCATTGTCACCGAGGATGGCTACATCCTCACCAACAACCACGTCGTGGACGGCGCCGATGAAATCAAGGTGGCCCTCGCCGACGAAAAAACCGTGCTCAACGCCACCGTCGTCGGCAAGGACCCCCAAACCGACATCGCCGTCCTCAAGGTGGACAACGGCAAGCTGCCCGCCATCACCCTCGGCGACAGCGACAAGGTCGAGGTGGGCGACCTGGTGCTCGCCATCGGCAACCCCTTCGGCGTCGGGCAAACCGTCACCGCCGGCATCGTCAGCGCCAAGGGCCGCGGCGGCATGGGCATCGTGGACTACGAGGATTTCATCCAGACCGATGCCTCCATCAACCCGGGCAACAGCGGCGGCGCCCTGGTGGACGCCGAAGGCCGCCTGGTGGGCATCAACACCGCCATCCTCAGCCGCAGCGGCGGCAACCAGGGCGTCGGCTTCGCCGTCCCCATCAACCTCGCCCGCTACGTCATGGAACGCCTCATCGCCGACGGCAAGGTCACCCGCGGCTACCTCGGCGTGATCATCCAGCCGGTCACCGAGGCCCTGGCCAAAGAATTCAAACTCAAAGAAGCCCAGGGCGCCCTGGTGGGCGAGGTCAGCCCCAAATCGCCCGCCGCCGACGCCGGCCTGAAAGAGGGCGACGTCATCATCGAGTTTAACGGCCGCAAAGTCACCGACAGCCGCCACCTGCGCCTCATGGTCGCCCAAACCGCCCCCGGCAGCAAAGTCACCCTCAAAGTCGTGCGCGACGGCAGGGAGCAATCCCTGACCGCCAAACTCGGCGAGCTCCCGCCCGATGGCCTCGCCCGCGCGGGCGGCTGGAGCCTGCCCGGCCGCCGCAGCGGCGGTGATGCCCTCCGCGGCGTGGACTTGGGCAACCCCGATGCCCGCACCCGCCGCCAGTTTGAACTGCCCCTCGATGTCCAGGGCGCCGTCGTGCTCGGCGTCGCCCCCGATTCCCCCGCCGCCGGCGTCCTCCAGCCGGGCGATGTCATCGTGGAAATCAACCGCCAGCGCGTCGCCAATGCCGACGAAGCCTTCGACGCCGCCCAGAAGGCGCGCGGACAGCGCCTGCTCCTGCGCGTGTACCGCGATGGCGTAATGCGGTTTGTCGTGATTGAAGCCCCGCCCGGCCGCTGAGCCGCAACCGCGGAGCGCCACGGGCCGGCCCCCGGGCCGGCCCTTGCTTTTTTCACGGCGCGCCCGCCGGGCCGATGTATTCGCGGGCAATCACCAGATTGTCGAAATACACGGTGTTGGTGGGATTTTTCGTCCAGCGATCCGTCACGTAGCTCTCCAGCGTCAACGCATTCGCCTGCAACGCCCCCGACGTCCGCCAGTTGATCCCCCGCCAGTGCCCCAGCAGTTGCCCGTCAATCCAAAACGCCTGCTCCCCGTCCGGCTTCCCCGGCGTGTTGTGCTTGAGCATGAACTCCGCGCATATCCACCGATTCTTGGGTATCACCTCCTGCGGCTCCGCCTGAAACGAATTGCCCCAGTACTTGCCATCCCGCGAAACCTCCATCTCGTGCCAGTAACTGTAAAAATTCCATTTCCCCGGCGCCGGCCACCGGCCCCAGTTGCCCCACGGCTCCAGCGCCGTGGAAAACCGCTCGTCCCCGCGCGGCTTCAAGCCCGCCCCCCCAAAACCACTCCACCGATCCGCCCCCCGCAGGCCGCGATTGGCGCGCAGCGTCACAAAGTGATGCACATAATCGCAGTTGCCATCAAACTTCACATAAAACCGGATGAACACCGGATCCGCCGGTTCAAACCACTTGGTCAACCCATCCCCCTGATTCTCTCCCAGCCGCGCCTCCACCTTCAGGCATCGCTGACCGCACCGCGCCTCCCCCGGCGGCACCAGGCTCAACGCCCGACCTTTCCCGGCCCCTTTCTCATCCCAGCGCGCCCCCAGCTCGCCCTGCTCAAAGTCCTCGGCAAAGATCACCGACCCATGCGTCCCAACGCCGGCATCGGCCTTGAACTTGGCGGCCAGACCGGCGCCGCGCGGCAGCGTGCTCTGCCCCGCCAGATTGGGATATCGCTCGGCCGCCTCCAGACCGGCCGCCCAACAGCATGTGGCCAGGACCACCCAAACCAGTTTGCGGTTCATGCCACAAATTATGGCCTGCCTCCCCCGGCTGTAAATAAAAACTCCGCCCCCGCCCCCGGCCCCCGCGCCAGCCGCCCCTCCTTCACTCGGTTTCCACCACCACGTTTTTGACAGTGCCCGGCAGGCGATGCGGCGGCGTATAAGCCCCCACCGCCGTCTCGGTGTCTTCTCCCACCGTCAGCGGATCCACCGGTTGCGCCGGGATCACCCCCGCCGCCCGGCCCTCGGCCACCGTCGTCCCATTCACCGCCAGCGTCATGGCCCCATCGCGCGCCAGCCGCGCCTCCACAAGGAACCGGCCCCCCACGGCCTCCCCTGCCTCAATGGCATGCACCTGCCCGTTTATGCGGACACTGAACACCGGCCGCCCCCCGCGCAAATGCAGCGCATAGCCCTGCTGCCGGCCCCCCTGCGCCAGTATGACCCCCTCCGCCGCCTGGGTTTCCACTTCCGCCCGAATACGCAACGCCCGCCCCGCAATTTGCGGACTGGCCGCCGGACTGCCGGAGGCCCCGCCGCTTCCCCACGCCGCTTCCGCCAGCGCCAGATTCACGTGGCAGCGCGCCGCCCACCCCTCCCACATCGCCGCCAGCCGCCGCGTCTGATACGGCATCTGGCGGCTCAAATCCTGCATTTCCACCGCATCCGTCTGCAGGTCATACAGCTCCCACGGGCCGCCCCACTGCGCCACAAGTTTCCACCGCCCCTCCATCACCGCCCGGCTGCCTTCATGCTCAAAAAACAACGGCCCGGCGCGGCGGTTCACCCGCCCCATCAGCGCCGGCCACAAATTAACCCCCTCCAGCGGCAGCGTCTTCACCCCATTCCGCTCGGCCGGATACCGGGCCTGCGCGGCGGCAAGCAGCGTGGGCATCAAATCCATCACATGCCCGGGAAAATCCGTGAGCCGGCCCCCCCGCCGCAACTGCCGCGGCCAGTGCACAATGCACGGCGTCCGGATGCCGCCCTCGTGGCTGAAATGTTTGTACAACCGCCACGGCGTGTTGCAGGCATTGGCCCAGCCGCTCCCATAACTGATGTAACTGCCGGGACCGCCCACTTGCTTCAACTCCTCCCCGCGGTGCAGACGGTTCTGCGGGCCGCTGGACTCATCAAACCCATACGGATCCCATTCCCAGCAGGCCCCATTATCCGATAAAAAGAGGACCACCGTGTTCTCCCACGCCCCGGCCGCCTGAATCACTTTCATCACCCGCCCAATCGCCCCATCCATCCGCTCCACCATGGCCGCATATACCGCCATCCGCCGCGCCAAATCCCGCCGGCGCTCCTCCGGCAACTCCGCCCACGCCGGATTCGGCCGCCCCGCAAACGGCGACGGCCGGGCGTGCAGCTTGGGCACCACCTCGCTGCGCGGCGGCAACGCCAAATCCGCCGGCACCAGCCCCATCTGCTTCTGCCGCGCCAGGCGCTCCGCGCGGATGCCATCCCAGCCCTGCGCATAATAAAGCCCCTCATAGCGCGCAATGTCCGCCTCCGGCGCATGCAGCGGAAAATGCGGCGCGTTGAACGCCAGATAGAGAAAGAACGGCTTCCGCTCCGCCAGCGCCGGCCGGATGAAATCCTCCGCATAATCGGCAAAGGCATCCGTGGCATAAAAGGTCCCCGGCTGATCCCCCGCCGGCGCCGTGTACACACGCACCGGACGCCCCGCCGGCAGCCGCGTGTAATGCGGCGACTCATGCCAGAAGGAATTGTACCCCCCCAGCATCCCGTAAAATTCTTCAAAACCCCGATCGGTGGGCTTCACATCCAGCCGATTGTGCAGATGCCATTTGCCCACCATCAACGTCCGATAGCCCGCCTCCTTCAACGCCTCCGCCAGCGTCACCGTCTGCGGCTGCAACGTCCCCCGATACCCGGGATGCTGCGGCCCGGCATCGTGGTTCATCGCCCCCACCCCCGCCTGATGCGGATACAGCCCCGTCAGCAGCGAGGCGCGCGTCGGACAACACCGGCTGGTGTTGTAAAAGCGCGTAAAACGCACCCCCCCCGCCGCCAGCGCATCCAGATGCGGCGTGCGAATCTCGCCCCCGTAACACCCCAGATCCGACCACCCCAAATCATCAGCCAGAATCAACACGATGTTGGGCGCCGCCGCGGCCGCGGCCATCGTCCACAGGCTCAGCCCCACCAGCCACAGCCGGATCATCTGACGTTGCATGGCCGGGATTCTGCGCGGCCGGCCACGCGCGGACAAGCCGGAACCCGCGCCGCCCCCGCTCCCGCGCCCCGATGACCTCGCCCCCCGCCAGGGCCGGCCCTCACATCGGCGGGAAGGATTGCAGGTTGTTCGCCGCCGGTTCGCCGCTCGTGCGCGCCCCTTTCTTCTTCTTCTCGTCGCGCTGCATTTCGTCGAGCAACTGGCGCGTGCGCTCCCTTTCGTCCCGTTCAAACTGTTTTTCCACCGCGTTCACCGGCGAAATCTTCGCGCGCTCGTTGGCGGCCAGCTTCGCCGCAGCCTCGGGATTCTCCAGCACGGTGGGCCGGATGAACACAATCAGCTCCTTGCGGTTGCGCTTCGTGGAGGAGGAGCGGAACAGGGCCCCCAGCCCGGGAATGTCCTTGAGCAGCGGCACCCCGGATTTGCTGCGCGAGTGATCCGCGCTGATGAACCCGCCCAAAATGATGGTGTCCCCGTCGCGCACCGCCACCTTGGCGTTCGCCGTGCGGTCAATCGTCGTCGGCACCTCCCCCACGTTTTCTATGCGCACCGGCTCGCCCACGTTCTGAATCCGCTGCCGGATCTCCATCACCACCAGCCCATCCGGATTGATCAGCGGCAGCACCGACAGCTCAATGCCAATCTGCAACTGCTGAATCGTGCTGTACGCCCCGTAATAACCGCCGTACGCGCTGCCCGTCGGATACGGCCGCGTCTCCCCCACAAACAGGCTCGCCTCCACCGCGTGCGATGTCTGAATCCGCGGCCGCGACAGCACGCTGATCCGCCCGTCGCTCGCGGCCGCCTTCGCCGCAATGTCCAGATCCCCGATCCGCGCAAAATAAGTGAAGCCCCCGGCCAGGTTGGTCCCCACCCCCCCAATGGTGTTGGGATCCAAAAACGGATTGCCCTGCGCGTTGTTGATGGCCCCGGCCCCGGTGAACTTGCCCTTGCTCACCGCCCGCTGCAGGTAGCTGATGCCGTATTCCTCGTTGTCATTCAGCCCCACCTCCACAATCAACGCCTCAATCAACACCTGCGCCAGCACCACATCCAGTTTGCTGATGATGTTCGTGATCATGTCCCGATCCCGCTTGTCCGCAAACACCAGCAGCGCGTTGATCCGCTCATCCGCGATGATCTTGGCCTGCCCCAAAATCTGAAAATCCCCCGTCCCCGCCGCCCGCGCCACAATGCTGCGCAGCCGGTCCTGGAACGCGCTCTGCGCGCTCCCCGGACTGGTGGTGGGCGTAATGCCCGTCGTCCCCCCCGGCGTGGTGGGGTTGAACCCCGGCTGGCCGGGCACCGTCCCAAAGGGCGAGGTGCGCCCCGTCGTCGTGGCGGGCCGGCTCAAACCCCGCGTGCTCCCCGCCCCCGTCCCCGTGCTCGCCACCGTCCCGGAGGTGAGCTGCCCCAGCACCTGCGCGATGTCGCCCGCCAGCGCGTATTTGATCGGGATCACCACCGGCTCCACCTCCAGCGGCACCGTCACGTCAATCTTGTCCAGCAGCTCCATCATCCGCTTCACGTTGTCCGCGTAATCCCGCAGCACCAAAATGCCGCTGCTGTCAATCGGCACAATGCCGCCCTGCATCTTCGCAAACGGCTGGATCGCCTGCACCACCTCGCTCGGCTTCGCATTGGTCATCTGCCGCACCACCGTCACAAACGGCCCCAAATCCTCCATCTCATGCACCTCATCCAGGCTGCTCGGCCGCTTGGCCTCCTGAAACGCCACCGTCTGCGGCACCACCTTCACAAACTTCTCCCCCACCGGTATCAGCGTGATCTGATTCATGCTCAGCACCGCCTCAATGGCCCGCACCGCCTCGGCAATTGTCAACGGCGTGGTGTTGCGCAGCGTGATCGTCACGTCCGGCAGGCTCGACGGCCGCAAAATCGTCCGCTGCACCAGAATCGCATACACATCCAGCACCGCGTTCAAGGAGGCGGTCTGCAACCGGATCGTGTTCACCGGCAAAATCTCCTCCCCCCCCGCGGCATTGGTGCCGCCGGCGGCGGGCACATTGGTCAGCAGTCCCGACAAACGCTCGGCCTCATTGGTCAGCCCCGCCGTCCGCAGCGCCTTCAGCCGCAACTCCATCGGCAGATTGGTGAACGCCCCGGTGTTCAACGAGGGCGGCAGCCGCGGCGGCGCCACCGCCGCATTGGTGGACGCCCCCGCGGCAGGCGCAGCCGGCACCGGAGCCGGAGTCGGCGCCGGCGCAGGCGCAGCCGGAGGCGCCGGCAACTGCGGCAGCGCCGGCAACGCCGGCGGCGTGGGCACCGGCTCCGCGGCCATCAACGCCCCCACCCCGGCCGTCAGCACCAGCCCCAGCAGCCGGCGCCGGCGCGTCAAAAACCCGGAAACAACAAAACTCTCTTTCATAAGCTCATGCGCATGGGCGGTTAACTTTGCGGAAGATTCGTGGGCGTGCGAAAGCCCGGCTTCGGCCGCGGCCCGGCCTTCTTGGGATAATTGCCCGCGATGGTCAAATCCACCGCCAGCTTGCTGCCGCTGGCGTCAGGTTTCAGCGTCATGTCCCGCACCCGCAGCAGCGCCGGATGATTGCCCAGGTTGCGCAGAAAATTCACCAAATCCCCCTCCGCCGCCACGCCGTTCAGGGTCACCCGCTGCTCCTCAAAAAAGGGATTGTTGGGGATCGGCCCCCCGCCCCCCGGCGCAATCTTGCTCAGACTGATGTTGGCCAGCGCCGCCTCGCGGCTGATGATCTCCATCAACGAGGTGCTCTGATCCTCGGGCGGGATGAACTGCCCTTCGCTCTGGAGCTGCTCCAGCTTCGCCTTGTACTGCGGCAGTTTCGCCACCTCCGCCGCCCGCCGCTCGTAAGTCTCCTGGGCCGTGCTCAGTTTCTGCCGCAGCTCCCGCCAGTCATCAAACCGCGGAAACACCAGCCACAGGTTGATCACCAAAAACAGCACCACCATCGCCAGCATCACCAGCCGGCGCTCCTGCGGCCGCAAATTCAGTTGATCAAACAGCCGGTTCATTCCAGACGATTCAGTTCACAGGTGAAGTTCCACCGCCCCTGCCGCGTGTCCAGAAAGGGCGCCGACACCTTCGCAAACAGCGGCCGGCCGTTGAATTCCACCTGCTTCAGGGCGTTGTTGAAATCAAACACCGCCTGGTTGTTGCCCTCCGTCACCGTGCCAAACAGCGTCAGCGTCCGCTCCCGCGAGAAATTCAGCGATTGCAGCGTGCACTCCTGCGGCAGCGTCCGCGCCACCGCATCCCACACCTCCAGCGCGGCATACTTCAGATTTTGCTGCTCCTGCAGGATCTGCACCTGAAACTTGATCTGTTGCGCGTTCGTGTACGACCCGCTCACCGCCGCCACCTGCGCCTCCACCCGCGCCAGGCGGTACTCCAGAAATTCCAGGTAGCCCACATACGCCAGCACCACCACCAGATACACCGCAAACACCGTGCTCAGGCTGCTCATCCACAGCCCGTCCACCAAACGCGCCCGGTACTGCTGCGCCACCTCCGCCGGCAGCAGCCCCGGCAGTTTGGCCGCCAGCGCCGCAGCCGCGCGTTTCACCGTCTGCCCGGCCAGCCGGCTCAGCGGCGGCGGCGCCACCACCGTGACCGGCCCCCCCGCCACCTCCCGCACCAGCGGCTCCCACAACGCCGCCGCCACACTGTCGGCCACCAGATGCCACGCCCACGGCCCGCTCAGCCACCCCTCCACCTCCCCGGACCACGCCATGAGCCGGAGCTGATCCCGCAACACCTGCGCCCGCTGCTCCCCCTCCGGCAGATGCATCATCCCCACATGCCGCAGCAGCCCCCCGCTCCACCACGCCGCCAGCCAGCACGCCTCCGCCCCCTCCTGCGGCGGATAGAGCCACAATCCCTCCGCCTGGCCCGGCACGCTCATCAACAAATCCAGCGCCGGCGCCTCCAGCCGGTCCGCCAGATACCCCTGCGCCTCCAACTGCCCCAGCACCTGCTCCACCTGCTGCCGCGCCGCAATCAGCACCACCACCGTCTGCTGCCCGTTCACCACCTGCGGCAGCGGCTCCACACTCCACACAATGTGCGTGGGCGGCAGGGGCGAAAGTTTCTCCAGTTGAAATTCAACCGCCGCCACCAGCTCCTCCCGCGGCATCACCGGCAGCGTCACCGCCCGCACAAACGCCGTCCCCGCCGGCAGCCACGCCAGATTGATCCGCCGGCTCAAAAAAGCGCTCCACCCCTTCGCCACCAGGGCCTTGGGCGGCGGCTCCTGGCTGCTCAACGGCAGTTCCCGCGCCGGCTTCAACTCGGCGGCGGCCCCGCCGGCCCCCGCAAAATGCCATAACAACCGCCGGCCGGCGGGCTGATACACGTTGCTGGGGGGGATCGCCATAGACTTAAGCGCGGGCCAGCAGTTCCGTGCGGGATTCCTCCATCAGGCTGCGGTGCTCCTCCGTCTGGGTCACCCGCAGCACCTCCTCAAGGGTGGTGATCCCCGCCATCACCTTGTTCCAGCCGTCCTGCCGCAGCGTGTGCATGCCCTCCGCAATGGCCTGCGCCGCAATCGCCGTGGCCGGCGCCCGATTCATGATCAACGGCCGGATCGGCTCGGTCACCAACAACAGCTCATAAATCCCCGTCCGCCCCTGGTATCCCAGTTGCCGGCACTCCTCGCACCCCGCCCCCCGGTAAAAAACCGCCGTCTCAATGTGCTCCTCCGGAAACCCAATCTTCCGCAAATAATCCCGCTCCACCTTCTGCTCCACCTTGCACTGCGGGCAGATCGTCCGCACCAGCCGCTGCGCCAGCACCGCCTCCACCGACGACGCCACCAGAAACGGCTCAATCCCCATGTCAATCAACCGCGTGAACGCGCTCGGCGCGTCATTGGTGTGCAGCGTGCTGAACACCAGATGCCCCGTCAGCGCCGCCCGTATGGCAATCTCCGCCGTCTCCAAATCCCGAATCTCCCCCACCATGATCACATTCGGATCCTGCCGCAATATGTGCCGCAGCCCCACCGCAAACGTCAGCCCAATGTCCGAACGCACCGCAATCTGGTTGATCCCCTTCAGCTCGTACTCCACCGGCTCCTCAATCGTGATGATGCGCTTGGTGACCGAATTGATGCTGCTCAAAAACGCATACAACGACGTGGACTTCCCCGACCCCGTCGGGCCCGTCACCAGCATGATCCCGTGCGGCTTCACGATGATCTCCCGAATCCGCGCCTCCTGCTCCGCCGAAAAACCCAGCTTGTCCAGCCCCAAAAACACCTTCCCCCGCGTCAGCAGGCGCAGCGACACGCTTTCCCCATACACCGTCGGCACCGTGGACACCCGGATGTCCAGCTCCTCCCCCTTGATGCGCACGTTGATCCGCCCGTCCTGCGGCAGCCGCTTCTCGGCTATGTTCATCCCGCTCATCACCTTGATGCGCGATATGATCGAGGCCTGGAACTTCTTCAACTGCGGCGGCATCGGCGTCTGATGCAAAATCCCATCAATCCGGTAGCGAATCCGCAGCTCATCCTCCGCCGGCTCAAAATGGATGTCAGTCGCCCGATCCTTGAACGCCTCCCAGATCACCTGGTTCACAAACTTGATCACGCTGGCCTCCTGATCGTCCCCCGTGATCTCCTTGTCCGACAACGGCCCAAAATCCGGTATCTCCTCCTCCTGCTCCGACACCTCGTCCAGCGTCGCCGCCCCCACCCCGTAGTATTTCTTGAGCGCCTTCTCCACCTCCGCCCGCGGCGCCAGCGCCAGGCTCACCGGCAGCCCGGCGTCAAATTGCACCGCGCTCAGCATCGCCGCGTCAAACGGATTGCACACGCACACCTGCAGCACCCCGTTCGCAAAGGCCGTCGGCAGCGCAAAATATTGAAACGCCACCTTCGTGGATATCTTGTTCCGCGCCTCCGTCGGCACGTCCACCTTCGGCAAATCCAGATACGGCAGCCCCAGCACCCGCGCCAACTGCTGCAAAAACGCCTCCTCCGCCATCCCCCGCTCCCGGCACAAAAAATCCAGCAATGGCTCCGCATGGCCGTCCTCTCCGGCCTTCAGCCAGATGGACCGCCACGTCTCCACTTGCGACGGCGACACTTGCAGCGCCGCCGCCAACACTTCAGTGACCGGTGGGAACGTCATGCCCGTGTGTCTGCCACAGGGTTATATACACAGCGAATCCCAAAAAGTTGCGCGCCCATCCCCTCCCTCCCCCCTATTTGTTGAAGCGGAAGTTGACCAGATCGTAGTCCTGCATCACGTACGTCTTGGTCTCCAGCCGCAGTTTGCCCGCCCGCTTGGCCTCCGTCTCCCCCCCGGCCGCAATGAAATCGGCGTAACTGATGATCTCCGCCCGGATGAACCCCTTCTGAATGTCGCTGTGGATCACCCCCGCCGCCTCCCACGCCGTAATCCCCTCCCGGATCAACCACGCCCGATTCTCCTTGCCCCCCACCGTCAGAAAGCTGATATAACCCCCCTCGCGCACGGCCCGCACGATCAAGGCCTCGGGATCCTGACGCTCCGCCTCGCTCGCCACAATCACCGGTTTCTGCGTCAGAAACTGATGCGCCTGCACCGCCTGCCATTCCTCCGCCGCCAGCCCGGCCTGCCGCAGCAAAATCTCGCCCTCCAACAATCCCTTCAATTTCTCCAGCACCCGCCCCTCCGCCTCCCCCGGGCCGCGCGCCAGCCGCGTCTCCACCAGCTCCAAATCCCGCAAAATCAAATCCGCCCGCCCCTCCGCCGTCGTCAGCACCGCCTCCGCCGTCGCCAGCCCCTCCTCCCCCACCGCCTCCACCTGGGCATAGGTCTTCTTCTTGGCCTCGACCAGCCGATCGGCCTCGTCCAGCCGCGCATCTTTGATGTTAATCCTGCCCGGTTTGATCTCCGGCAATCCCAGCAAACACAATTTCATGGTCCATGACGGCGCGCCCGCTGCACCGCGTCGCCCCGCGCGCCGCCTTTCATGCCCTGCGGCGGCGGCGCGGGCAATCTTAAAAAAGAAAAAAAGTGCTTGCACACCCCCGCCCCATGCGGTATGAATTATAACGAACGTTATAAACAAACGTTAGGTATGAACGCCCGACCGCGCACCGGACGCCCGCCCCAAAAACGCATCCTCGATGCGGCCGAAGCCGCTTTCGCCGAACTCGGCTACGAGGGCGCCTCCCTCCGCGACATCGTCGCCCGCGCCCGCGTCAACCTCCCCACCGTCTATTACTACTTCCGCAGCAAGGAAGGCCTCCTCGAAGCCGTCTTCCGCCGCCGCTTCGGCCCCCTCCGCGACGAGCACTACGCCCTCTTGCAGGCCAAAGACCGCCAGGCCGCCGGCCGCCCCCTCACCCTCGAGGAGGTCCTCGAAGCCATGCTCCTGCCCCCCCTCCGCCTCGCCGCCCGCACCACCCACTCCTCCGTCACCGTCCGCCTCATCGGCCGCATCGTCTCCGAGCCTAGCTCCCGCACCCAGGCCATGCTCCGCCAGCTCCACCAGGACCTCCGCGAGGAATTCCTGCGCCGCCTCGCCCTCGCCTGCCCCCACCTCACCCGCGAGGAACTAAGCTGGCGCACCATCTGTTTGTGGGGGGCCTTGGGTTACCTCCTGGGCCATCCCCAGCGGCTTTGGGAGGAAAGCGCGGGACAATTTGATTTGCGGCAGACGGAATCCGTCCTGCCCCGCCTCGTGGCCTATTTCGCCGCGGCCATGCGCGCGCCGCTGGCGCCCCCGCCACCGGCGCCATAACCCCTTGCACCATGCTTTAACCATCACCACCACACCGGAGAAAGTCTTTATGCAAACCCGTACTACCGTTTGGTATAACCACCGTTCAACCCGCGTCGCAACCCCCTTGCTCGCGCTCCTCACCGCCCTGGGGCTGGCCTCCGCCTGCCGCCCCAAAACCCCGCCCGGCGCGCCCCAGGGCCTCACGCCCCTCGTCAGCGTCGCCCGGCCAATCCTGACCGCCATCACCAATTACGATGAATACCCCGCCCGCTTCGAGGCCGTGGAAGCCGTGGAAGTCCGCGCCCGCGTCTCCGGCTACATCGAGTCCATCCATTTCACCGACGGCGCCGAAGTCAAGGCCGGCGACCTCCTCGTAATCATTGATCCCCGCCCCTTCGCCGCCGACCTCGCCCGCGCCCAGGCCGAACGCCTCCGCGCCCAGGCCGGCGTGGAGCAGGCCAAAGCCCAGCAACAACAAATCCTCACCCGCCTCGAGCTGGCCCGCAACGACCTCCAGCGCGCCACCCGCCTCCAGCAGGCCCGCGCCATCTCCGAGGAGGAACTGGACCTCCGCACCAAGGCCGTCCGCGAAGCCGAGGCCGCCCTCCAGGCCGCCCAGGCCGCCGTGGCCGCCGCCGAAGCCGCCGTGGCCGCCGCCGAGGCCGCCATCAAAACCGCCCAACTCAATCTCGACTACACCCGCGTCACCGCCCCCATTGCCGGCCGCGTCGGCCGGCGCCTCGTCACCGTGGGCAACCTCGTCCAGGGCGGCGGCCAGGCGCCGGGCACCGTCCTCGTCACGCTCGTCACCCACTCGCCCATTTACGCCTGCTTCGATGTGAGCGAACGCGCCTATTTCCAATATCGCAAGGCCGGCCTCGCCCTGGCCGGCGCCGCCGGCGTCCCCGCCCTGCCGTGCGAGGCGCGCCTGGATGGCGAGCCGGATTTCCTCCATCACGGCCAGGTGGATTTCCTGGACAATCAACTCACCCCCGCCACCGGCACCCTCCGCCTGCGCGCCGTGTTTGCCAACACCGACCGCGCCCTCGTGCCGGGCGCCTTCGCCCGCCTGCGCCTGCCGGTGGAACGGCTCGAAAAAGCCCTCCTCATCCCCGAAGGCGCCATCCTCGCCGAGCAAACCCGCAAATTTGTCTATGTCCTCGGCCCGGACCAAACCGTCCAGCCCCGCCCCGTCGTGCTCGGACGCCCCCAGGGCTTGCAGCGCGTCATCCTGAGCGGCTTGACCCCCGACGATTCCGTCGTCGTCAGCGGCCTGCTCATGTTGCGCCCGGGCATGAAAGTCCAGGTGGGAGTGCCGGGCCAGCCGCCCGCCGCCCCCACCAACGCCCCCGCCGCCAAACCGCCCGCCGGCAAGGCCTGAATGTTGTCCTGAGTGCTGTCTTCTGGAGGCCACCATGAAATTTTCGCATTTCTTCATCCGCCGGCCGATCTTTGCATCGGTCCTCTCCATCTTCATCACCCTGGTGGGGCTGCTGGCCCTGTGGCGCCTGCCCATCGCCTCATTCCCGGAAATCACGCCCCCCACCATCTTCGTGCGCGCCCAGTACCCCGGCGCCAACGCCCAAACCGTCGCCGACACCGTCGCCACCCCCCTCGAGCAGGAAATCAACGGCGTCGAAAACATGCTCTACCTCTCCTCCTCCTGCGCCGCCGACGGCTCCATGTCCATCCAGGTCACCTTCAAGGTCGGCACCGACATTGACAAGGCCCAGGTCCAGGTCCAAAACCGCGTCCAAAGCGCCCTCCCCCGCCTCCCCGAGGAAGTCCGCCGCCTGGGCGTGGACGTCCGCAAACGCTCCCCCAACATGACCATGGTCGTCACCCTCATCTCCCCCGACGGCACCTTCGATGACATCTTCCTCAGCAACTACGCCTACCTCCAGGTCAAAGACGTCCTCGCCCGCCTCCCCGGCGTCGGCGATGTCTTCATCTTCGGCACCCGCGAGTACAGCATGCGCATCTGGCTCGACCCCGCCAAACTCGCCGCCCGCCACCTGACCGCCGGCGACGTCATCGCCGCCATCCGCGAGCAAAACGTCGAGGTCGCCGGCGGCGTCTTCGGCCAGTCCCCCGCCCCCAAAGGCACCCCCATGCAACTGGTCGCCCTGGTCCGCGGCCGCCTCGCCTCCGAACAGGAATTCGAGCAGATCATCCTCCGCACCGACGCCGACGGCCGCCTGCTCCGCCTCAAGGACGTGGCCCGCGTGGAGCTGGGCGCCCGCGATTACAGCCTCGACAGCTACCTCGACGGCACCCCCATGGTCGCCATGGCCGTCTTCCAACTCCCCGGCTCCAACACCATCGAAACCGCCGACGCCGTCCGCAAAGCCATGGCCGAGCTGAGCCGCCGCTTCCCCAAGGGCCTCGAGTACCGCATCCCCCGCGATGACTCCGAATACATCCGCGCCTCCATCCACGAGGTCTTTCAAACGCTCCTGGAGGCCATGATCCTGGTCACCCTCGTCGTGGTCCTCTTCCTCCAAACCTGGCGGGCCTCCCTCATCCCCCTGATCGCCGTCCCCGTCTCCCTCATCGGCACCTTCGCCGTCATGGCCGCCCTCGGCTTCAGCATCAACAACCTCACCCTCTTCGGCCTCGTCCTCGCCATCGGCATCGTCGTGGACGATGCCATCGTCGTCGTCGAAAACGTCGAGCGCCACATCGCCGAAGGCAAAGACCCCGTCACCGCCACCCGCATCGCCATGGACGAAATCAGCGGCGCCGTCGTGGCCATCGCCCTCGTGCTCAGCGCCGTCTTTGTCCCCACCGCCTTCCTCCCGGGCATCCAGGGCAAGTTCTATCAACAATTCGCCCTCACCATCGCCGTCTCCACCCTCATCTCCGCCTTCAACGCCCTCACCCTCAGCCCCGCCCTGTGCGCCCTCCTCCTCCAGCCCCACGGCGCCCGCACCGATCGCTTCAGCCGTTTCCTCGACCTCACCCTCGGCTGGTTCTTCAAGGGCTTCAACCGCCTCTTTGAAAACCTCCGCCAAAAATATCTCGGCGGCCTGAGCCTCGTCATCCGCCACGGCGTCATCGCCCTCTTCCTCTACGGCGGCCTGCTCGCCCTCACCTACCTCGGCTTCCTCGCCACCCCCCGTGGCTTCATCCCCCAGCAGGACAAAGGCACCTTGATCTGCTACCTCCAACTCCCCGACGGCGCCTCCAAGGAGCGCACCGCCGTCGTCAGCGAAAAATTGCATCAACTGGTCCGCCAAACCCCCGGCGTCGAGGCCGTCATCAAGCTCGACGGCTTCTCCTTCCTCAACTTCGGCAGCCAGCCCAACGCCTCCACCCTCATCGTCCGCCTGCAATCCTACGCCCAACGCCAGCAATCCGGCCTCACCGCCGATAAAATCCTGGCCCAGCTCCGCCCCAAACTGGCCTCCATCCACGAAGGCTTCGCCGCCGCCTTCAACCTCCCCCCCGTGGACGGCCTCGGCTCGGTGGGCGGTTTCAAACTCCAGATCCAGGATCGCGCCAACCTCGGGCCGCAAGCCCTCCAGGCCGCCGCCTTCCAGCTCATGGCCGCCGCCAATCAAGACCCCCGCCTGGCCAACGTGCTCACCACCTATCGCGCCCAGGTGCCCCAGGTGCTCCTGGAGGTGGACCGCGAAAAGGCCAAAACCCTCCAGGTGCCCCTCCAGGAAATCTGGCAGGCCCTCTCCGTGTACCTCGGCGGCCTCTACGTCAATGACTTCACCCTCTTCGGCCGCCCCTTCCAGGTCCGCGCCCAGGCCGACGCCCCCTTCCGCGCCCGCCCCTCGGACGCCACCGAATTGCGCGTCCGCAACGCCGCCGGCCAAATGGTGCCCCTCGGCACGGTCATCACCGTCAAGGACACCACCGGCCCCATCCTCATCAACCACTACAACCTCTTCCCCAGCGCCGATTTGAGCGGCGCCACCCGCCCCGGCGTCAGCTCCGGCGACGCCATCCAGATCCTCAACCGCCTGGCCGCCCAGCTCCTCCCCCCCGGCATGGCCATCGAATGGACCGAATTGAGCCTCCTGGAATTGTTGGCCGGCCGCTCGGCCATCCTCATCTTCCCGCTCTGCGTCCTGATGGTGTTTCTGGTGCTCGCCGCCCAATATGAAAGCTGGTCCCTCCCCCTGGCCATCATCCTCATCACCCCCATGGCCCTCTTGTTCGCCATCCTCGGCGTCTGGGCCCGCGGCCTGGAAAACAACCTCTTCACCCAGATCGGCATGGTCACCCTCATCGGCCTCGCCTGCAAAAACGCCATCCTCATTGTCGAATTCGCCCGCCAGTTGCAGGACCGCAATCTCACCCGCTTCGAGGCCGCCCGCGAGGCCTGCCGCCTCCGCCTCCGCCCCATCCTCATGACCTCGCTCGCCTTTGCCTTCGGCGTCCTCCCGCTCATGCTCGCCAACGGCGCCGGCGCCGAGCTCCGCCAGGCCATCGGCACCGCCACCTTCTGGGGCACCCTCGGCGTCACCTTCTTCGGCCTCTTCCTCACCCCGGTGTTCTACGTCGTCATCCGCCGCTGGACCGGCGAAAAAAGCAAGGCCGCCGACTTCCACCCCGCCTCGCCCGCCGCCCCTGCCGCCGGCCACGGCCTGGCCCTCGGGATCATCGGCCTGGGGCTGGCCCTGGGGCTGACCGGCTGCACCGTGGGGCCGAATTACCATACCCCCAAGCTCGCCACCCCGCCCGCTTACCGTCACGCCGACGCCGCCTTCCCCGCCGAGCCCGTCCCCCTCGAATGGTGGCGCCAATTCCAGGACCCCGCCCTCACCCGCCTCGTCCAAACCGCCCTGGCCACCAACCTGGACCTCCGCGCCGCCACCGCCCGCGTGCGCGAAGCCCGCGCCCTCCGCCAGCACTCCACCTTCGACCTCTACCCCACCGTCCGGGCCGACGGCGGTTACCTCCGCGGCACCCGCAGCCAGGACGCCGCCGGCGGCCTCCCCCGCCACCTGCGCGAATACGAGCTTTTTGACGCCGGCTTCGACGCCACCTGGGAGATGGATCTCTTCGGCCGCGTCCGCCGCAGTGTCGAGGCCGCCACCGCCGAACTCCAGGGCGCCGAAGCCTACCGGCAGGCAGTCGGCCTCAGTGTGCTGGCCGAAGTCGCCCGCAATTACTTTGAACTCCGCGGCGCCCAGCAGGAATACGCCGTGGCCCGCCGCAATGCCGAAGTCCAGCGCGAATCGCTCGAGCTGATCCGCGCCCGCGTCGCCGCCGGCCGCGGCACCGACCTCGACGTCCGCCGCGCCGAATCCCAATACGAAAGCACCCTCGCCCTCCTCCCCGCCCTCGAAACCTCCATCCAACGCGCCATCCACCGCCTCAGCCTCCTCACCGCCCAACCCCCGGCCGCCCTCGAACCCGAGCTGTCACCCCCGGCCGCCCTGCCCCCCATGCCCGCGCTCGTCCCCGTGGGCAATCCCGCCGACTTGCTGCGCCGCCGGCCCGATGTCCGCATGGCCGAGCGCACCCTCGCCGCCGCCACCGCCCGCATCGGCCTCGCCACCGCCGACTTGTTCCCCCGCGTCACCTGGATCGGCAGCCTCTCGCTCGAAGCCAATCAACTCTCCGGCTTGACCGGCCCCGGCGCCGATGCCTACTCCTTCGGCCCGCGCCTCTCCTGGGCGGCCCTGGACTTGGGCCGCGTGCGCGCCCGCATCAAAGCCGCCGGCGCCCGCGCCGACGCCGAGCTGGCCAATTACGAAAAGGCCGTGCTCACCGCCCTGGAAGACACCGAAAACGCCCTCGTGGAAGTCAGCCGCGCCCGCGAGCGGGAAGCACGCCTGGCCGCCGCCGCCCGCGCAGCGGTGGAAGCCCGCGCCCTCGCCGAAGAACGCTACCGCGCCGGCGTGGCCGATTATTTGACCGTCCTGGACGCCCAGCGCACCCAGCTCGCCGCCGAAAGCCAGCTCGCCCAGGCCCGCACCCGCCTGGCCACCGCCCTGGCCGCCTTGTACAAGGCCCTGGGCGGCGGCTGGGAAACCACCCTCGCCGCCCTGCCGGAAGACCCCCCGCGTGCCGCCCGCCCGCAACCCTGAGGCCCCGGCGCCAGCCAAAAACCAAGCCACCCGCTGCCGGGCTTGACCCCCGGCGCCATGCATTCCCGTGCGGAGCGGCGGGCGTCTGCGCGCCATCCTGGGCGCGGCCTCCGCGGCATCATGGCCCCATCCTGCACCGCAACCGCACACACGTCCCGCCCCCGGCGCGCGGCAGAAACTCCACCTGCCCCTGCGCCTCGGCCATGCGTTTCTGCATGTTTTTCAAACCGTTGCGGCTGGTCTGCTTCACCCGCTCCAAATCCAATCCCCGCCCGTCGTCCTCCAATTCGATAACCAGCGTGGCCTCCTCCTCCACGCGAATGCGAAACCACACCTGCCGCGCCTGCGCATGGCGCACCACATTGGTCACCGCCTCCTTCACCGTCATATACACATGATGCCGCACCTCCGGCGCCATGGCGGCCGGCGGAAAGGCCGCCGGCACCTCCAGCCGGCACGGCACCCCCGCCACCGTCAGATAATCGTGCACATACTTGCACAGATAATTGGCCAGACCCTCCACCGTGTCATTCGCCGGATTCACCGTCCACACAATCTCATCCAGCCCCCGCGTCGTCTCCCGCGCCGTCTGCGCTATCTGCCGCGCATGCCCCGCCACCTCCTCCGGCTGCTCCCGGTCCGCCTCCACCATCTCGCTGAGCAGCGCGATCTGCGTCAGATTGGCCCCCAGTTGATCATGCAAATCCCGCGCAATCCGCGCCCGCTCCTTCTCCAGCGCCTCCTTCTGGCGCAGCCCCTCAAGCTGCCGCCGCAGCCGCACCGTCGAAAAATGCCGGATGAGCAGCACCAGCGTCACCACCGCCCCCCCGCCCGCCAGCGAGACAAACCACACCGTCCGCCACCACGGCGGCGGCACCACCAGCGCCAGCGCCGCCCCCTCCACATTCCACACCCCGTCTTCATTGCACGCCGTCACCCGAAAACGATACGTCCCCGGCGGCCACACCACATACCGCGCCACCCGGCTGTCCCCCGCCTCCACCGGCCCGGGATCATGCCCCTCCAGTTGATACCGGAATCGCGCGCGCTCCGGCGCGCCCAGGTTGAGGCTGGCGTAATGGATCTCCACCCGGCTCTTGCGCGGCGGCAACACCACCGGCCCAACCCCCTCCGGCACCGCCACCGCCTGACCGTCCACCAGCACCTTCTCCACCCGCACCGGCGGCGGATGGGTGTTGGGCAGCAACTGCGCCGGATTCACCACCGCCAGCCCCCGCGTCGTCGGAAACCATAGCCGGCCGTCGGGGCCTCGCCACGCCGCCGGCTGCGACCCGCTGGTGCACTCCCGGCTGGGCAGCCCGTCCGCCTTGGCATACGTCCGGCACGGCGCCACCTTCAACCGCCCGGCGGCCACCTCGTTCAAATCGCGGCGGGCAATGCGCATCAATCCCACACTCGAGCCAATCCAAAAATACCCCTGCTCATCCTCCACCAGATACGCCACCGCATTGCCCGCCAGCCCCTCCCGCACCGTGAACCGGCTCCATTGCCGGCCGTCCCACCGCGCCAGCCCGCTGCTCACCGTCCCCACCCACAGCACATTGCTGCTGTCGCAGTGCAGAAAAGCTATCTCGTCCGCCGGCAATCCCGCGGGCCCTTTGCGCACGGCGCTCCACCGCCCCTCCCGCCACACATTCAGCCCCCCGCCATACGTGCCGGCGTACATCGTCCCCTCCGCATCCTCCGCCAACGCCGTGATCACCGCCGAAGACAAACCCTCATTCGTCGTGTAACGCCGCGCCGCCTGGCCGTCCCAAACCACCAGCCCCCCCTGACCCCCCACCCACAAACGCCGCTGCCGATCCTCATACAACGTCGTGACCACCGCCGGCCCCTCGACCGGCAGCGGCGCCGCCACAAAACGGTTGCTCTGCCACACCAGCAGCCCGCCCCCGTACGTCCCCGCCCACACCCGGCCCTGGGAATCGCGCAATACAGACCACACCTGCATCCGCGTCAAACCCTCCTGCCGCCCGTAGAACCGCGCCCCGCCCGGCGTCCAATGCAGCAGCCCCATCCCGTTGAATCCCGCCCACAACCCCTCGCCCCCATCCCCGCACACCGATTGCACCGGCCAGACCCCCGCGCTCTCCAGCGTGCTGAAACCCTGCCGCCGCACCCGCGCCAGCCCCCCCCCGTCGGTGCCCACCCACAAATTGTTCTCGTGATCCACGCACACCGCCAGCACCGTCTCATTGTTCAATCCGTCCTGCCGTTTCAACCACGCCACCGAACCATCCGGCCGATACCAGAAAACCCCCAGCCCCTTGGTCCCCACCACCAACTGCCCCTGCCGGTCCTCCGCCGCCGACGTCACCGGCGCCGAGCGCCACGGATACGCCCCCCAGTTGCGCTCCAGCTTGCCCCCGCGCCAGAACGTCACCCGCCCATCCGCCAGCCGCCACAACCCGCCCCCCCGGCTGGGCCACAGAAAATCAAGCTGTTGCACCGCCGCCTCCCCCGCCACCCGCGGCTCCAGCGAGCTGTTGCCCGTTTGCGGCCCCAGCCACGCCACCCGCCCGGCGGCCCCTACCCACACCGTCCCGTTGGTTTCCGCCACCAGAAAACGCGCCACATCCTCACGGCCCCAGGCAAAAAGATAGGGCGTCAGCACCTCATTCTGCCACCGCCACAGCTCCCCCGTGCGCGTGTAAAACCACGCCGCCCCCTGCCCATCCCGCCCCGCCCCCACCAGCCGCCGCTCCGGCGCCGTCCGCCCCACCGGCACCACGTGGAATCTCCCCTGCCGCCACTCCACCAGTGCGCCCGACTCCAGCCCAATCCACAAACCGCCCGCCGGATCCGCCCGCAAAAATACCACCCGACCCCCCTCCAGCTCCGGCGTGTTCTCCCCGTCAAACACCCTGAACGTCAGCCCGTCAAACCGCGCCAGCCCGTTCAGCGTCCCCACCCACAAATACCCATCCTCCGTCGTGGCCAGACTCGTCACCGTATTGTGCGGCAGCCCGTCATCCGTCTCCCACACCCGCACCGCAAATGGCCCCGCCGCCGGCGCGGGCCACGCCCACAGCCCCGCCAGCAGCCACAGCAAAAAAAACACCCGCCTGCAGCCGGTGTATGGCATGAAGCATTATGGGGAGAGCCGGCACCATTCATCAATCCTGAAAGCTCGCCCCCCCGCCGCCGCCGGCCCCCGCCTCTCCCCACGCCCCGGATTTTTTCTTCTCAAAATCCCGCCCCTTTCCGCATAATCCGCCTGTTTTGATTGCGCGGGAAACACAGTTGTTGGAATTGGCGGACAAGCTGCGGGCCAGTCCCTGGGTGGCCATGGACACGGAAGCCGACAGCCTGCATGCCTACCCCGAAAAAATCTGCCTCATTCAAATCAGTTACCCCGGGCGCGATGTGCTGGTGGACCCCCTGGCCGGGTTTTCCCTCCAACCCCTCTGGGAGGCCCTCCATGGCCGCGAATTGATCATGCACGGCTGCGATTACGACCTCCGCCTCCTCCGCCGCACCTACCACTTCCTCCCCGGCGCCGTCTTCGACACCATGCTCGCCGCCCGGCTCCTCGGCTATCAGGCCTTTGGCCTCAGCGACCTCGTGGCCCGCCACCTCGGCGTGCGCCTCGAAAAAGGCCCCCAAAAAGCCAACTGGGCCCTCCGCCCCCTGCCCCCCCACATGGAGCAGTACGCCCGCAATGACTCGCGCCATCTCAAACCCCTGGCCGACATCCTCCGCGCCGAACTCGTGGCCCGCGGCCGGCTCGAGTGGCACCGCGAAATGTGCGCCCGCCTCCTCGAACAAAGCGCCCACGAGCCGCCCGCCGACGCCGACACCGTCTGGCGCGTCAAAGGCTGCGGCCAACTCGACCGCCGCGGCCTGGCCGTCCTCCGCGCCGTCTGGCACTGGCGCGAGCACGAAGCCACCGCCGCCAACCGACCCCCCTTCTTCATCCTCTCCACCGACGGCATGATCTCCCTGGCCGCGCTGGCCTCCGCCGGCCAGCCCTACGAACACCTCATCCCCCGCCGCTTCAGCCCCGCCCGGCGTGAACGCCTCCGGCAGGCCGTGGACAAGGCCCTCCACCTGCCCCCCGAAAAATGCCCCGCCCCCGCCCCGCGCCGGCCCACCCTGCGCCTGACCGCCCACCAGCGGCGGCTCATGAACGAACTTCAGGCCCGCCGCGACGCCCTGGCGGCCCGGCTCCAAATTGACCCCACCCTCATCGCGCCCCGCGCCACCCTCGTCGCCCTCGCCACCGATGGCGAGGCCGCCCGCCGCCAACTGATGACCTGGCAGCAAAAACTCCTGTTCTGACACCGCCCGGCCCCCCTCCTTGTCTTTGCCCCATAACCCGCTATCTTTCCCCATGGTTGCTCCGGCCACCGCCACCGACAGCCTCAAACAAAAAGTTTGGGACGGCGAACGCATCTCCCCCGCCGAAGCCCAGGCCCTCTACCACCTGCCCCTGCCCGAGCTGGGCGAGCTGGCCCACCGCCGGCGCGAGCTCGCCAAGGCCGCCGCCTATGACGGCCGCGGCAATGAAATCGTCACCTACATCATTGACCGCAACATCAATTACACCAACGTCTGCAACGTCTATTGCAAGTTCTGCGCCTTCTATCGCACCGAAAAGGACGCCGACGCCTACGTCATCTCCTTCGCGGAAATGGACCGCAAGGTCGCCGAAACCGTGGCCCTCGGCGGCACCCAAATCCTCCTCCAGGGCGGCCATCACCCCAGCCTGAGCCTCCAATGGTATCTCGACCTGCTCAGCCACATCAAAAGCCGCTTCCCCCAGATCAACATCCACGGCTTCAGCCCCAGCGAGTTCATCCACTTCGAAACCGTCTTCCAAAAACCGGTGGAGGAGCTTATCCCCCTCTTCGTCCAGGCCGGCCTCGGCAGCATCCCCGGCGGCGGCGCCGAAATCCTCGTGGACCGCGTCCGCCAGCGCATCTCCCCCCGCAAAGCCATGAGCCACGACTGGCTCCGCGTCATGGATGTCGCCCACCGCTGCGGCCTCAAAACCTCCGCCACCATGATGTTTGGCCACGTGGAAACCCTCGCCGACCGCATCGAGCACCTCGACCGCCTCCGCGCCCAACAGGACAAAACCGGCGGCTTCACCGCCTTTATCGGCTGGACCTACCAGCCCGAAAACACCGTCCTCAAAGCCCCCACCGTCGGGGCGCACGAGTACCTCCGCACCCAGGCCCTCGCCCGCATCTATCTGGATAATTTCCCCAACGTCCAAAGCTCCTGGGTCACCCAGGGACCCGACATCGGCCAGGTCGCCCTCCACTACGGCGCCAACGACCTCGGCAGCATCATGATCGAAGAAAATGTCGTCAGCCAGGCCGGCGCCTCCTTCCGCATGACCGAGCAGGACATGCGCCGCCTCATCGAGGAACTGGGCTACGAACCACGCCAGCGGGACAACTGGTACCGCCTGGTCAAGTAAGCCCCGCACCCCCCGCCCCCCAGCCTGCCGCTTGCGCCCCCGCCCACCCCCCGCTATCGTGGGCGCGTGGCCGCCGTCATTGAAGTCCACAACCTGAGCAAAAGTTTCCGCACCTACAAAAAAGAGCCGGGCCTGGCAGGCGCGCTCAAGGGCCTTTTCCGCCGCCGGTACGAAACCGTCCGCGCCGTCCAGGAAATCTCCTTCGCCATCCAGGAGGGCGAGCTGGTCGGCTTTGTCGGCCCCAACGGCGCCGGCAAAACCACCACCCTCAAAATGCTCGCCGGCCTCCTCTACCCCTCCGCCGGCTCCGCCCGCGTCCTCGGCTATGTCCCCTGGGACCGGCCCGATGGCTACCGCCGCCAGTTCGCCCTCCTCCTGGGACAAAAAAATCAATTGTGGTGGGACCTCCCCGCCCGCGAATCCTTCGAACTCAACCGCCACATCTACGGCCTTGACCGCGCCGACTTCGAGCGCACCGTCAGCGAGCTTGCCGCCCTCCTGGGCGTGGCCGACAAACTCGCCGTCATGGTGCGCGAACTCTCCCTCGGCGAACGCATGAAAATGGAGCTGATCGCCGCCCTCCTCCACCACCCGCGCGTCCTGCTCCTGGACGAGCCAACCCTCGGCCTCGATGTCGTCTCCCAAAAAACCGTCCGCGACTTCCTCCGCCACCACAACGCCACCACCCGCACCACCATCCTCCTCACCAGCCATTACATGGCCGACATCCAGGCCCTCTGCGAGCGCGTCATCATCATTGATCACGGCCGCCTCTTCTTCGACGGCCGCCTCGAGGAAGTCCTGGAACGCTACGCCTCCGACAAACTCATCACCATCGAACTGGGCCCCGGCGGCCCGCCCCCCGCCGCCCACCTCGCCCGCCACGGCGAACTGTTGGAACTGACCGCCGCCCGCGTCCGCCTGCGCGTCCCCCGCGACCAGGTCATCCCCGTTTGCAAGGCCCTCCTCGACGAGCTGCCCGTCAAGGACATTGACATCGAGGAACCCCCCATCGAAGAAATCGTCCGCCGCCTCTTCGCCCGCCAATAGCCCCTGCCCCTGCGGCTCCCTCCGGCTCATGCCCCTTCCTTCCGCCGCTGCCGGCTTTTCCTTCTCCCTTCGTTTCCCTCCGCCAAGATTCGTGTGCCTCCGTATCCATCATTCATCAGGGCTCATTTTTATTCGTGTCCATTCGTGCCCATTCGTGTCCATTCGTGTCCATTCGTGGTAAAAAAAATCCCCTGCCCCGCCCCACCCCGGACATTTTTTCCTGTGCGCCGCCAACGAATGGTGTTAAATGCATAGTCCGTCCATGTTCAGCCACTCCGTCCCAGTGCCATGGGTGTCCTTCAAAAAGAAAGGCGCCTTGTTGCGCTTTCCCGGGTGGCACTCCCGCGCAGGGAACCAGCTTGACTCCCAAGCCGACCTTCCCACTTCTCCGGCCACCCCATGAGCGCACTGAACCCTGACAAAGCGCTGATTTTTCGCATCACCCACATGGACAATGTCCCCTGGCTGCTGCGGCATGGTTTGCATTGTCAAAACGCTGCGCCACGCGACCCGCAGTATCGAGTCATCGGCAATCCAGATTTAATTGCGCGCCGCCAGCACCGGCACGTGCCGGTCCCCCCTTACGGCACGCTGGCCGATTATGTGCCCTTCTACTTCACGCCTTGCTCGATCATGCTCTATAACATCCGCACCGGCCATGGCGGCGTGGCCATCCTGCCCAACGAAGAAATCGTCATCCTGGTCAGCTCCCTGCGGCGGGTGGCGCAGTTGAATATCCCTTTTGTGTTCACCGACCGCCATGCCTATGTGCAAACCGCGACTTTTTACAATTCACTTGACGATTTGACAAAGGTGGACTGGCCCCTCCTGCAATCCCGGAATTTCCGCAATAACCCGGATGATCCCGGTAAAAAAGAGCGTTACCAGGCCGAGGCCCTAATCTATCGTCACCTGCCCATTGCCGGCCTGCTGGGCGCGGTGTGCTTTAACGCCGCGGCGCAAGCGCGCTTGCAAAATGAACTGGCCGCGCTCAATTTATCCCTGCGGGTCGAGGCGCGGCCTGACTTGTATTTTACATGATCATCTTCCGACAAGGCAATCTGCTCGAGGCTGACGTGGAGGCCCTGGTGAACACCGTCAACACCAGGGGCGTGATGGGCAAGGGAATCGCCCTCATGTTCAAGGATCGGTATCCCGACAACTTCCGCGCCTACGCCCAGGCCTGCAAATCCGGCGCGGTCCGCCCCGGTCGCATGTTTGTCACCGCCACCGGCGAATTAACCGGCCCGCGCTGGATTATCAACTTCCCCACCAAGGAAGATTGGCGGAAACCCTCGCGCCTGGAATGGATCGAAACCGGCCTCGCCGACCTCGTGCGCGTAATCCGCGAAAAAAACATCCACTCCCTCGCCCTCCCCCCCCTGGGCTGTGGCCAGGGCGGCCTGGATTGGAACCAGGTGCGCCCCCTCATTGAAAAGGCTTTCGCCCCGCTGCCAACCGTGCAGGTCGTGGCGTTTGAACCAACCGCTCAATATCAGAATCTGCCCAAGCCGCGCGGCGTGGAGAAACTTACGGTGCCCCGTGCCCTCCTGGCCGATGCCGTCCGGCGGTATTGGGTTTTGGGCATCGAGTGCACCTTGCTGGAAATTCATAAACTCGCCTGGTTCTTGCACCGCGCCCTTCACCAGCGCCGGTTGGACGATGTGCTGAAGCTGGACTTCCAAGCAGATCGCTACGGCCCCTTCTCACCCCGTCTGAATCATCTTCTTGATGCCTTGGATGGAAGTTATCTGCGTGCCAACAAGCGGATTGCGGATTGTACTCCGTACGACACCATCGCCTTTGCAGAGGAAAAAACGGAGCAAGTCGCCGCTTTCCTGCGCAGTCCCCCAGCCCGCTGCTACCAGCCCGTGCTCGAGGATGTGGATCAGTGGATTGACGGCTTCCAGTCCCCTCTCGGCATGGAGCTCCTGGCCACGGTGGATTGGTTGTTGGTGCGCGAAGGTTGCCCTCCCAACCTCCAGGCCATTCGCCAGGCCCTGGTGCGCTGGCCGGGGGGCGCCGATGCCGGCCAGCGCAAAAACCGCTTGTTTGCTGACTCGTACCTCAAGGCGGCCATTCAACGCCTGGCCGGTATTGCCGCCGAACCCGGGGCCCACATCGAGAATTCGCCGGCCGCCCGCCACGCCGGTTAAATACAAAAAGGGCCCAAACCGCGCCTGAGCCGCGCCGTAACCAGGCGGGAAGAAATAAGGGACGATTTTTTTCTGTGCACCGCCAGGGGCTTTTGGTAGGCAAAGAAAAAAGCCCATGCCCATGAACAAGCGCACCCTCCAAGCATCGTCCTCCCCCACGGCAGGATCCCTCAAACGCCGTCAATTCCTCGCCCTCACCGCCGCCTCGGCCGCCGTCAGTGCCGCCGGTGGCCTGGCCCCCCTGGCCGGCGCCGCCCCGGCCCTCAAAGCCCCCGCCGCCCCCGCCGGCAGCCGCCGTTTCAACACCGTGTACACCGGCGAAAATCTCAGCCGCGTGGCCTTCCCCATGGGCGGCATGGGCGCGGGCATGATCTGCCTCGAAGGCGTGGGCGCCTTCTCCCATGTCTCACTACGCCATCGCCCCGAGGTCTTCCATCAGCCCTGCCTCTTCGCCGCCGTCGCCGTCAAAGGCCGCCCCGGCCTCGCCAAAGTCCTCGAAGGCCCCGTCCAAAGCTGGAAAATCTTCGGCGCCGGCAACACCGGCAACGGCGCCCCCGGCGCCACCTATGGCCTCCCGCGTTTCCGTGGCGTCGCCTTTGCCGCGCGTTTCCCCTTCGCCACCGTCAGCCTGAGCGACCCCAAAATGCCCCTCCGCGTCGAGCTGACCGGCTGGAGCCCCTTCATCCCCGGCGATGCCGACAGCTCCAGCCTCCCGGTGGCCGGCCTCGAATATCGTTTCACCAATCCCCCCCGCCAGCCCCTCGAAGCAATCTTCTCCTTCAACGCCAAAAATTTCATGGTCGTGGGCAACAACCCCCAGGCCATCAAACCCATCCGCGGCGGCTTCCTCTTGTGGGGCGGCGCCCCCGCCGACCGCCCCTGGGAGGAGGGCGCCTTCTGCGCCGTCGTGGACGAGCCGGACGTGAAGGTCAATCATGCATGGTTCCGCGGCGGTTGGTGGGACGCCCTCACCATGGCCTGGAAGGACATCGAAACCGCCGCCGCCTATGACCGCCCCCCCGTCTCCGAGGGCGGCCCCAGCCCCGGCGCCACCTTGTTTGTCCCCTTCACCCTCGCCCCCGGCGCCTCCCGCACCATCACCGTCAAACTGGCCTGGTACGTAGGCCACACCAACCAGCGCATCGGCAGGGACCCTGCCGGCGCCCCCGCCCCCAAAGATTATTACCGCCCCTGGTACGCCGGACGCTTCCAAGGCGTCGAGGAAGTCGCTGCATTCTGGCGCACCCAATATGACTCCCTGCGCCGCGGCTCCGAGGCCTTCGCCGAATGTTTCTACAGCAGCACCCTCCCGCCCGAAGTCCTCGAGGCCGTGGCCGCCAACCTCACCATCCTCAAATCCCCCACCGTCCTCCGCCAGGCCGATGGCCGCCTCTGGGGCTGGGAAGGCTGCTCCGACGGCAGCGGCTGCTGCCATGGCACCTGCACCCACGTCTGGAATTACGCCCAGGCCATCCCCCACCTCTTCCCCGACCTCGAGCGCTCCCTGCGCGACACCGAATACAACTTCTCCCAGGACAAACGCGGCCATCAAACCTTCCGCAGCGCCCTGCCCGTCCGCCCCGTCGAACCCGACTTCCACGCCGCCGCCGACGGCCAGTTGGGCGGCATCATGAAAGTCTATCGCGAATGGCGCCTCAGCGGCGACACCGCCTGGCTGCGCGCCTTGTGGCCCAAAATCCGCCAGAGCCTCGACTACTGCATCGCCACCTGGGACCCCGCCGAAAAAGGCGTGCTCGAAGAACCCCACCACAACACCTACGACATCGAGTTCTGGGGCCCCAACGGCATGTGCACCAGCTTCTACCTCGGCGCCCTCCAGGCCGCCGTCCTCATGGGCCAGGCCCTCGGCGACAACGTCGCCCGCTACGAAAACCTCCTCCTCAAAGGCCGCCAAAAAACCGAAACCGACCTCTTCGACGGCGAGTACTTCATCCAGAAAATCGAGTGGAAAAATCTCCGCGCCGGCAACCCCGTCGAAAACAAAAGCATGGTGGGCCACTACTCCCCCGAGGCCCTCCAGCTCCTCGAAAAGGAGGGCCCCAAATACCAATACGGCAAAGGCTGCCTCGCCGATGGCGTCCTCGGCGACTGGCTGGCCCGCGTCTGCGGCGTCGGTCCCGTGCTCGATCCCCGGAAAGTCACCAGCCATCTGCGGGCCGTGTACCGCTACAACCTCAAACACGACCTGACCGATTACCCCAACCCCCAGCGCCCCAGTTACGCCTGCGGCGCCGAAGGCGGCCTGCTCCTCTGCACCTGGCCCAAGGGCGGCGAGCTCTCCCTCCCCTTCGTGTACAGCAACGAGGTCTGGACCGGCATCGAATACCAGGTGGCCTCCCATCTCATGCTCATGGGCCTCGTCGAGGAAGGCCTCGAAATCGTCCGCGTCTGCCGCCGCCGCTACGATGGACGCATCCGCAATCCCTTCAACGAATACGAGTGCGGCCACTGGTACGCCCGCGCCATGTCCTCCTACGCCCTCCTCCAGGGCCTCACCGGCGCCCGCTATGACGCCGTCACCAAAACGCTCCACCTCGCCCCCAAACTCAAGGGCGACTGGCAGGCCTTCTTCAGCGCCCAGGGCAGCTTCGGCCGCGTGGGCATCCGCCGCGGCAAGCCCTTCTACGAGCCGGTGCGCGGCCAGCTCGACATCCAGCGCTTCGCCGTGGCCTGAGCCCCGCCCTCAGCCGCTTTGCTCCGGCGTCGCATGGTCCAGCAGGGGATCCGCCGGCTCCGCCGCGCGCGTCTCTTCCACCCGGCTCACCACCTCCCCGTGCGCCAGCCGCGTGATGACCTCCCGCCCGGCCGCCGTCTCGTCGGCGCGCCGCAAAATGCGCCCCGTCGCCGCATCCCGCGTGATGGAGTAACCCCGCTCCAGCGTGTGCTGCGGCGAAAGCAGCCGCAACTGCTCCAGCCACTGCTGCACCCGCCTTTGCCGCTCCTGCACCTGTTGCTCCGCGCCCCTGCTCAACCGCTGCCGCAGCGCCGTCCATTGCTCCGTCCGCCGCGCCAGCCATCGCGCCGGCCGCTGCCGCTGCACCTGTTGCACCAGCCGCGCCAGATGCGCCTGCTGCGCCTGCCACTGCCGCCGCGGCTGCCGTAACAGCCGCTCCAGCAAATCGTCCAGCCGCTGGCTCTGCTGCTCCAGCCGCCGCCGCGGATGACACCGCTCCAGCCGCGCCTCCCGCTGCTGCAGGGCCTCCGTCAAACGCATGAATCTCCTCCCCATGCTCCGCCGCAAATGCTCCGCATACCCCGGCACCGCCTGCCCCGCCCGAAACATCCCCTCGCTCAACAGCTCCGCCGCCGCGCTGGGCGTGGGCGCGCGCACATCCGCCACCAGATCGCTGATCGTGAAATCAATCTCGTGCCCCACCGCCGATACCACCGGCACCGCCGAATGAAAAATGGCCCGCGCCACCACCTCCTCATTGAACGCCCACAAATCCTCCAGACTCCCCCCGCCCCGCGTCACCAGCAACGCGTGCAGCCCGCACCCCGCCGGCTGCGCCGCATGCCACGCATTCAATCCCGCAATCGCCGCCGCAATTTCCGCCGCCGCCCCCTCCCCCTGCACCCGGCACGGCGCCAGAATAATTTCCATCCCCGCGTACCGCCGCCGCCACACGCTCAACACATCTTGATACGCCGCCCCCGCCGGCGAGGTCACCACCCCCACCCGGTACACATAAACCGGCAGCCGCCGCTTGCGCGCCACCTCAAACAAACCCTCCGCCTGCAGCTTTTGTTTCAGCCGCTCCAACGCCGCCTGCAGCGCCCCCAAACCCACCGGCTCCAGCTCCCGCACCACCAGTTGATACTGGCCCCGCGGCTCATACACCGTCAGCTCCCCGCGCACCAGCACCTGCTGCCCGTCCGCCAGCACCTGCCGCGCCACCCCCGTCTCCCCCCGAAACAGCACGCACGCCAGTTGCGCCCCCGCGTCCTTCAACGTGAAATAAATGTGGCCCGACGGCTGGCTGCGCAAATTGCTGACTTCCCCCTTGACCCAAATCGAGGCAAACTGCGGCTCCAGCAGCCGCTTCACCCGCTGCGTCAGCTCGCTCACCGTCCACACCTGCCGCGTCTGCTGCGGGCCAAACAGCTCCCCAAAATCCCACTGGCTTTGCACCTTCCGCGGCATAATCTCAGGCCCCCCCCTCCACCGCCAGCGGCTCCACCACCCGCGTGATGGCCGTCGCCTTGCCCGTCCCCTCCTCCACCTCCACCAGCACGCCATGCAGCGCCGTGCGCCCACGGGCCACCTCAAACCGCTGCGGCATCCCCGTCAAAAACCGCCGGATCACCGGCTCAATCTCCCGCCCCAGCACACTCTCCTGCGGCCCCGTGAATCCCACATCACTGATGAACGCCGTCCCCCCCGGAAAAATCTGTTCATCCGCCGTCGGCACATGCGTGTGCGTCCCCAGCACCGCCGTCGCCAGCCCGTCCAGCATCCGGCCCATCGCAATCTTCTCCGACGTCGCCTCCGCATGAAAATCCACCACCACCACCCGCGTCCGGCTCCGCAAATTCAACACCTCCTGCTGCGCCAGCCGAAAGGGATTCTCATGCGCCGGCATGAACGTCCGCCCCTGCAAATTCATCACCGCCACCGCCGGCCGGCCCTCCGCCTCATACACCCCCCAGCCCCGCCCCGGCACTTCCGCCGGATAGTTGGCCGGCCGCAAAAACCGCGGCTCCTTGTCCAGCAACGTCAGCACCTCCTTCTGATCCCACACATGATCCCCCGACGTAATCACGTCCACCCCGCTCTCAAATATTTCCTCCGCCACCGCCGGCGTGATGCCGTTGCCCCCGGCCGCGTTCTCCCCGTTGGCAATCACAAAGTCCACCCCGTGGCGCAGCCGCAGCTTCGGCACCAGCGCGCGCACCGCCCGCCGCCCCGGCTGCCCCACTATGTCGCCCACAAACAAAATCTTCATGCCCCCAACCTAGGCGAATCCCCCGCAAAAGTCGAATCGCTTCGGCAGACTCCACCTCCAATCCCAACCCCCGCGGCAAATCCTCCTGGCCCGCACACGCCACCCCCGCACTCTTTTGCGGCCTCGCACCAGCCCGGCTTAAGGTCAAAAAAAAATTTGTTTATGTTGCTTGACCGCAACATAAAAGTGTCTCATAGTGAAGCAGTTAGGCTGTCTAATGACCGTTGCTCATCCAACCCTGAAGCGCGACGTATGACAAAACGTGACCTGGTAGTGCGGATCAGCGAAGACACCGGCCTCAAGCAACAGGACGTCATGGCAGCCCTCCAGCGCGCGCTGGAGCTGATCATTGAAGTCCTCGGCCGGGGCGAAAAAGTCGAGCTGCGCAATTTCGGGGTTTTTGAGGTGAAGAAACGCAAAGCGCGGGTGGGACGCAATCCCAATACGCCCCAAGTCAATGTGCCCATACCCCCGCGCTTCGTCGTGCGTTTCAAACCGGGCAAGGAGATGCGGGAGCTGGTGCTGCAATTAAAAGAACTGCCTTCCTCGCCCAACCCTGAATTGGATGCCCGACAGCCCTCCTGAGCCGGCACGGTGTTATAACTAAATCTGGCCAGCGCGCAACGCCGGGAAGTCTTTTTTTGTTTGCCACCCCGCCGTGCCTTTGGGTTTCATGCCTCCCTGCGCTATGTCCAAGGCGTTTGAACGTTTGCCCGGTTTCCGGGATTTCTACCCGGAACCGCTGCCCCATCCAGAGGTGGCCAGTGCCGACCTCCGCCGCCACATCTTCGACACCTGGCGCGCCGTGGCCCGCCGCTATGGCTTCCGCGAATACGACGGCCCGCCGCTCGAACCGCTCGAGCTGTACACCGCCAAAAGCGGCGCGGAAATCGTCGCCCAGTTGTATCATTTCGTGGACAAGGGCGGACGCGAGGTGGCCCTGCGCCCGGAAATGACCCCCACCCTCGCCCGCCTCGTGGCGGCCCATCACCGCGCCTACAAAAAACCCATCAAGTGGTTTGCCATCCCCCAGCTCTTTCGCTACGAGCGCCAGCAAAAGGGCCGCCTCCGCGAGCACTTTCAATTCAACGCCGACCTGATCGGCGAGGCCGACCCCGCGGCCGACGCCGAATTGATTGCGCTCCTCATTGACACCCTCCTCGCCCTGGGTCTCCAGCAGCAGGATTTTGTAATCCGCCTCTCCAGCCGCAACGCCTGGCGCGATTTCTACCAGCGCGCCGGCGGCGCCCCCGAGCGCGAATATGAGTTCTTTCAGATCATTGACAAACTGGAGCGCGAAACCCCCGAAACCAGCGCCGCCAAATTGCAAGCCCTCGGCTTCTCTCTCCCCCAAGTGCAGGAATTCATCCAGCGCGGCGAGCCTACCCCGGAGCTGCAGGGCATCCTCGCCAACCTGCGCGCCCGCGGCCGCGAAGCCTTCGTCAAGGTGGACTACGCCGTCATCCGCGGCCTCGCCTATTACACCGGCCCCGTCTTCGAGGCCTTCGACCGCCAGGGCGAATTCCGCGCCATCGCCGGCGGCGGCCGCTACGACAACCTGATCCGCCTCATCAGCGGCGGCAAGGTGGACCTCCCCGCCCTCGGCTTCGGCATGGGCGATGTCGTCGTCGCCGAGCTGATGAAGGCCCGCCGCCGCCTGCCCGCGCTCCACGCCCCGGTGGACGTAGTCTGTGTCATTGAAGACGAGCAATTCCGCGAACCTTCCCTCCGCCTGGTCCAGGCGTTGCGCGACCTCAACCAATCCGTCGAGTTCTCCCTCACCCCCGCCAAGCCCGACAAACAATGGAAGCGCGCCACCGAGCTGGGCGCCAAATTCGGCGTCACCGTCCGCCCCCAGCCAAATGGCGAAGTCATGGCGCACTGGAAAAACCTCCTCACCCGCCAGGAACAAATCCTCCCCCTCGGCGTGTGGCCCGCCGATTAATCCCCCCGCCGCCGCCCGCGCTTCGTCCGGCGCGGCCGCGCCGCCGCCGCGCGCTTGGCCCTCAAAACTCCCACGCCACCCCCGCCCACACCGTGTGCGCCTGGTACTCCGTATATTTGAGATTCGAGTAATTCCCCTCCCACTGGTACTCCCACTCCAGGCGCGTTTCCCGCGTCAGCTTGAGCTCCCCGCGCAGGCTCACCTCCAGCTCCGATCGCTCATAACGCTCCCCGCTGCCGGGCGCCAACGTCTGCACCGGATAATGATAATACATCCAGCGCAGCGCCGCCTGCGCATTCCACCGCGCCTGTTGATACCGCACCTGCGGCTGCAAACCGTATTTCCAATAGCCGTAATAATCCGCCCCATTGTCCACCGACCGCTCCACCCGCACACGCATCCCCACCCGCCAGCGCCGCTCCTCGTCCAGATGATGCCGCCAGTTCAACACCGTCCGGTGCTGCGCAAATTCCAGCCGCCGCCCGCCCTGCGCCACGCCCGCCGCATCGGTCACCTGCCGGCTGTCGTAACCCCGGTTATTGTAATCATACGCCAGGCTGAGCTCCGAGCGCCGCCCGTAACGATAGCCCACCCGCCCCAGCGGGCCGCCCTCCCAATAATCATCCACTGGCGCCTCATACTCGTACCGCCCCCCGCCGGCTTCCACCTCGGCAAAAAAATTTCGCCCCAGCTCCCGATGCGCGATCAACCGCGGTTGCAGCGCGTGCAGGCGCACCGGCAGCGGCTGGCCAATCCCCTGCTCATCGCTCAAATCCAGCACCTGATCCAAATACATGTACTGCCCCCGCAACGCCACATGCCCCGCCTCGCCCCACGCCTTCTTCAACTCCCCCACCGCCATGCCGGCCTGCTCCTGCCCCACCGCCACATGCCGCGTAAAACGCAAATCCTCCCACGACGCCAGCCCCGCAAAGCTCCACCCCTTCTGCGGCAGCCGCACCAGCGTGGCCTCGGCTCCCACCCGCACAAATGGACTGGCCTCGCGCCGCTCATGGCTCAGCAACACATTGTCCTTGTAACCCGCGCCCAACGCCACGTTCACACTCAGATCCCACCGCCGGATTTTCAGTTGCTCCAGCTCCCGCGCCAGGCGGGGATCCAGCTTCGCCAGCTCCTCCAACGTGGCCGCTGCCTGATTGGTCACAAACGGCCCGGGCAGTCCCTCCGCCGCCCACAAGCCGGGCTGGCCCAGGCACCCCACGCCCAGCAGCAGCGCCGCCAGCCGGCGCCCCTGGCTCAAGAAGCTGATGGCCAGTCTCATCATGATCGGCCCCTTCAACTCTCCTGCCACACCACCTCGGCCGCCACGTCCGGCAACAGGGCCAGCCCGTGCGCCGCCACCTGCAACCGCCCGCCTTCCGGCGCCTCCCACGCCACCAGCGTCTGCAGCCCCGGCACACAGCGGCTCAACTGCCCATGCCGTTGTCTGCCGTCCACTATCAACGCCGTGGCCAGCGCGTCCCCGTCCGTGGCCGAAGCGCACCGCACCGCGCTCACCACGGCCGCCTCCGCAGGCTCCCCCGTGCGGGGATCCAAAATGTGCCCATACGTCCGGCCCTCCCGCTGAAAATGTTTCCCCCACACGGTGCTCACCGTCAGCGATTGATCCCGCAGCTCCACCACCGCCAGCGGTATCTTCGGCCCCCCGGCCCGCAGCGGATGCGACTCGATGCCCAGCCGCCACGCCCCCGTGTCCGGCGGCGCGCCCAGCGCATACACCGAACTGGTCCCGCCATGCAGCAGCGCGTCCCGCACCCCGGCCTCGCGCAGCAGCTCAATGGCACAATCCAGCGCGTACCCCTTCCCGATGCCCCCCAAATCCACCATCACCCCCGGCTTGCGAAAACGCACCGTCATCTCCGCCGCGTCCAATTCCACCCACTGCATCCCCGTCACCGCCCGCGCCGCCGCCACCGCCGCCGGCTCCGGCATCGCCCCCTCCGCCCCCATGAATCCCCAGCACCGCAACAGCGGCCCAATCGTGATGTCAAACGCCCCGCCCGTCAGTTCATGCCACCGCCGCGCCCGCTCCAGCACCGCAAACACCGGCGGGCTGACCCGCACCGCCTCCCGCGCCGCGCAGGCGTTGACATGCGCAATCTCGCTCGTCGGCCGGTACACACTCAGCAGCCCCTCCAGCCGCGCAATCTCCCCCAGCGCCTCCTCCCCCGCCGCCCGCAGCGACGGCGTGGGCGTGCCCGGCAGCACCAGCTCAAACCGCGTGGCCATCGCCTCCCGCGCCAGCAGCACCGCCGGATATGTCAATTCAGGTCTCACCCCGGCATAAAAAAGGTTCCGCCGGCGCGCCCGGCGGAACCCGTTTCAAACCCGCTTCACGTGGCTCAGGACAATCCGTCCTTCCACCCGTAATTGATGATCGGCAGCTCCCGCCCCATCCCGTCCATCACCTTGCGCGTCTTCTCGTCGAAAACGCACATCGTGCTCAGCCGGTCCGACATCTCGCCCAGGCACACCACCGTCTGCACCCGCACCGCCAGCTCAATCCCGCAGTTGGGCTCCTTGTTCGCCCGGATGCTGTCAAACCAGTTCTGATGATGCGCCGGAATGGACTCCGCCGGGAACGGCCCCACCGTCTCCGGATCAATCTCCTCCGTGAACGGCTTCTCCGGCTTCAGCTCCACCCGGTTGCCCGCCATGTACAACGATCCCTTCTGCCCGCGGATCATCTCCTGCGTGCCCTGCTCGTTCACGCTGCTGCTGGTGATGTGCATCACCATCCCATCCGGAAACTCCGCTATCAGTTGGATGATTTCCGGCACATCGCGCATCGGCGTCCCCGGCGTGAGCTTGTCCGTCATCACCTTCCGCGTCCCAATCGCCGCCACCCGCAACGGGAACTGCGGATTGCCCGTCGCCAGCATGTACGGATGCAGCTTGTGCGGGAACAAATCCCCCAGCAACCCGGCGCAATACCGGTAATACTTGCGCCACCGGAAATAATCATCCGGATCAAACTCCGGCTTCCGCGTCTTGATCTGCGGCCCCAGCCAGAGCTGCCAGTTCACATCCTCCTTCGTCGCCCAGCTTTGGATGTTGTAATTCCATTCCCCCTTCGGATTGTTCCGCATGTACGAACCCTGCGACATCACCACCGCCCCAATCTTCCCGTCCTTGATCAACTTGGCCGCCGCGTGCCACTTCTGATCCGAGCACCCCTGGCTCCCCACCTGCAGCACCTTCTTGCTGCTCTTCACCGCATCGTATATCGCAAACGCCTCCGGCAAATACCGGCACATCGGCTTCTCCACATACACATGCTTCCCCGCCTTCAGCGCGTCAATCGTCACCGGCGCATGCCAGTGATCCACCGTGGCGCACACAATCGCGTCAATGCTCTTGTCCTCCAGCAATTTCCGGTAATCCTCATACTCCTTGCAACCCTCCCCCACCGCCTGCTGCGCCTGCAACCGCCGCGTCTTCGACACGTCGCATACCGCCGCCACCGCCACATTATATTTGTCCTTCTCCTTCAAGATGGGCAGCAAATGACTCCCATAACCCTGGTTGCCCACCCCGATAAAGCCCAACACCAGCCGGCTGTTGGCGCCCGCCACCCCATCCGCCCCGTACAACGGGCCGCTAAGCCAGCTCGCCGCCGCGGCCGCACCGGCCATCGTGGCGGTTTGTCTCAAAAAATTCCGGCGCGTCATCGGGCCGGCCGTGGTATGCTTCTTATTCGATTCCATATAAATTGCTCACGTTCTACTATTATGACTCATTTCCGGGCCGCGACATTCAATTGCACCTGCGGGCGGCCGGTCCGCCTAATATGACCGGCGCCCCTGACCCGGTCAATGCTTATTAAGTTTGTCTAATCCTGCCCCACCCCCCCACCAACCCGCCGCCCGCCCCCTATTGGCTCAACGCCTTCACCGTCGCCTCCAGGCTCGGCACATCCGCCACGTTCAAACACACCGCATTCTTCTCGATGCGCTTCATAAACCCCGTCAGCGCCGTCCCCGGCCCCAGCTCTATGAACCGCGTGAAACCCTGCGCCAGCAGATATCGGATGGACGCCTCCCACCGCACCGACGCCGTGACCTGCTCCACCAGCCGCGCCCGGATTTCCTCCACGCTCCCATGCGGCAGGGCCGTCACGTTGGAAATCACCGGCACCGCCGGCGGCCGCAGCGCAATCCGCTCCAGCTCGGCCCGCAACTTGGGCTGCGCCGACGCCATCAACGGCGAGTGATACGCCCCCGCCACCACCAGCGGCAACGCCCGCTTCGCCCCCCGCGCTTTGGCCAGCTCGCACGCCTGCGCAATCTGCTCCGCCGCCCCGGAAAGCACGATCTGCCCCGGGCAGTTCAAATTCGCCATCGAAACCCCCGTCGCCGCGCAAATCTCCCGGCACACCGCCTCGTCCAGCCCCATCACCGCCGCCATCCCCCCCCGCGTGGCATCGCACGCCTCCTGCATAAAACGCCCCCGCTGCCGCACCACCCGCAAACCATCCGCAAAATCCATCGCCCCGGCGGCCGTCAGCGCCGTGAACTCCCCCAGCGACAACCCGGCCGTGGCCTCAAAACGCAGCCCGGGGCACCGCTCCTTCAACAACTCCAGCGCCACCCAGCTCACCAGAAAAATCCCCGGTTGCGCGTTCTCCGTCTTGGTCAGCTCCGGCTCCGGCCCCTCAAAACAAATCGAAGCCAGATCATACCCCAGCGCCGCATTGGCCCGCTCAAACCAGCCCCGCGCCGCAGGATATTGCTCCGCCAAATCTTTGCCCATCCCCACCACCTGGGCGCCCTGTCCCGCAAACAATAATGCAGTTTTGCTCATAATCAGCGCCGCATTAAGCCCGAAAAGCCCCGGGCTGAAAAGCTCCAAATGCTGTCTCTTATACACATCT
>JAOAIT010000050.1 GCA_026414565.1 Verrucomicrobiia bacterium | reverse complement strand
GGACCGGCAGGCCGGCGGCGGTGACGCGGTCGCCGACGAACGTGGTGGTGGGGGAGCTGGGGCGGCTGGAGCTGGTGGGGGGGGCCAGTGGGAATCCGGCGCCGGGGTATCAGTGGTATCGGGAGGGGGAGGCGGTGGTGGGGGCGACGGAGGCGGGGTGGGTGGTGGAGGAGGTGCCGTTGAGCTGGAATGGGTCGCGGGTGTGGTTTGTGGCGCAGAACGTGGTGAGCAACATGACGTATGCGGCGACGAGCGCGGTGGCGGTGGTGACGGTGCGGGCGGATACGAATGCGCCGACGGTGGTGGATGCTTTTGCCGTGGGGGACAATCGGGTGCAGGTGGTGTTTTCGGAGAAGGTGACGGCCGCGACGGCCACGAATGTGCTTAATTATGGTTTAACCAATGCCAACGGGTCGGTGGCGATTTCCAGTGCCGTGCTGGATGAATCTGGCGTGGCGGTAATATTGACCACGAGTAGTGCGTTGCTGGCCAATGCGACGCATACCTTGGGGGTGCGGGGCGTGACGGATCGTTCTGCGGCGGCGAATGTGGTGCCGTTGGGGACGGTGCGGACGTTTGTGGCGTATTCCTATGCGCCAATTAACATTGGGAATCCGGCCTTTACGGGGCGGGTGGAGCAGGTGTCGGGGGGGGTGAACTTGATTGGCGGCGGGACGAACACCGGCGGGACGGTGGATCAGTTCATGTATTATTACCAGCAACGCAGCGGGGATTTTGATGTGCAGGTGCGGGTGGCCAGTGTGAGTTTGTCCGATTCGTGGGCGAAGGCGGGGATCATGGCGCGGGAGGCGGTGGGCAACAACACGCGTTATGCGGCGGTGTGGGCGACGCCCAACATCACCGGGGTGTTTGGGGAGTACCGCATTACGGCCGGGACGGCAGCGACGATGACCGCTTCACTGCCGCCCAATTATCCGCACACCTGGCTGAGGCTGCGGCGGACGGGGAATACGTTTTTGATGTATGTGGGTTATGACGGGAGCACGTGGTATCCCTTGGGGTCAGCGATCATCAGCCTGCCCACCACCATTTTGGTGGGGTATGCGGCGTGTGCCAGCGCGTCGAATGATGTGACGGTGGCGGAGCTGCGCAATCTGGGGGAGGTGGTGGGAGGCACCATCACTCAGGAGACGCCCCCGATGGAGCCGCCCGGGCCGTCGAGCCGCCGGAGCGGGCTGGTGATTACGGAAATCATGTACAACCCGCGGGAGCTGGCGGGGCAGAGCAACAGCCTGGAGTTTGTGGAGATTTTTAATTCGAATCCGTTCTTTGAAGACATCAGCAATTTCCGGTTGAGCGGCGATATTGAATACCGGTTTCCGCCCAACACCATTTTGCCGGCGGGTGGGATTGTGGTGGTGGCCAAGTATCCGGAGGCCGTGCGGGCTTATTATGGGCTGACGAATGTTTATGGGCCCTTTACGGGCAGCCTGCCCAACAATGGGGGGCGGGTGCGTTTGCGGACCTCGGGGGGTGGGGTGGCGCAACAGGTGGACTATCGGCCGCGAGAGCCGTGGCCGCCGGCGGCGGATGGGACAGGGCATTCGCTGGTGTTGAGCCGTCCGTCCTATGGGGAGAATGATCCGCGGGCCTGGAGCGCCAGCGCGTACGTGGATGGCTCGCCGGGGCGGATTGATCCGGTGGTGGTGGAGCCGGTCAGTTCGGTGGTGATCAATGAATTTTTGGCCAATACCGCGGGCGAGGATTATGTGGAGCTGTACAACTACAGCAACCAGGAGGTGGATGTTTCCGGGATGTGGCTGACGGACAAGCGGGGCATCATGTATGACCCGGCCATTACCAACAAATACCGCATACCGGATGGCACGCGTTTGCCGCCGCGGGGTTTTATAGTTTTCACGCAAAGCCAGTTGCGTTTTGGGCTGGAGGCCAGCGGGGAGTCATTGCTGCTGGTGAATTCGAATTTGACGCGGGTGGTGGATTTTGTGCGCTTTGAGGGGCAGCCTGCCGAGATTCCTTCGGGGCGGTACCCGGATGGGAATCCCACCTTCCATCTGCTGTCGGCCAAGACGCCCGGGACCAATAATGCGCCGCTGTTCATCCATGACATCGTGATCAATGAGATCATGTACAACCCGATTTCCGGGGATGCCAATGATGAATACCTGGAATTGTACAATAAAGGCAGCCAGCCGGTGGATTTGAGCCGGTGGCGGTTTGTGGAGGGGATTGATTATCGTTTTCCGGTGGGGGTGACGCTGGGGCCGGGCCAGTATTTGGTGGTGGCAAAAAACGCCACCAACTTGATCGCGAAGTATCCGCAACTTAACACCGGCAACACGTATGGCAATTATGATGGGTCGCTGGCGGATGGCGGGGAGCGGATAGCGCTGGCCATGCCGGAGTACCGGTACAGCACCAATCAGCAGGGGGTGGTGACCACGAATATCATGTATGCGACGGTGGAGGAGGTGACGTACCGTGATGGGGGCCGGTGGGGGCAATGGTCTGACGGGCGGGGCAGCAGTTTGGAGTTGATTGATCCGCGCAGTGACAATCGCCTGCCGTCCAACTGGGCGGACAGCGACGAAACGCAGAAGGCGCCGTGGACGAATTTTGTGGAGAGCATTTACGCGGATCATGTGTATCCGCGAGGATCGCCAGGCTCGGATTTGAATGAGATTCAGGTTATGATATTGGGCAAGGGCGAATGTTTGATGGACGATGTAGCCGTGCGGGCCAGCCCCACCGGCCCCAACACGGTGCTGAATCCGAATTTCAATTCACTGAGCAGTTGGGTGATCCAGGGTAATCATGTGGCGTCGCGTCTGGAGCCGCCCGGGCCGGGCAATCCGAGTCAGAGCCTGCGCATCGTGGCCAGTGCCGGGGGTGATAATGGGGCCAACCGGGTGGAGTGCGATTTGAACACGACGCTGACGGCCAACACTTACATTACGTTGGAGGCGAAGCTGCGGTGGCTGCGTGGGCATCGGGATGTGTTGTTGCGTTTGCACGGTGGCGGTGTGGAAACGGTGGTCACGCTGCCGGTGCCGCCCAATTTGGGCACGCCGGGCCTGCCCAACAGCCAGATGGCGGCGAATAATGGGCCGGCGATCATTGAGGTGAAGCACACGCCGGTGATGCCGGCGGCCAACGTGCCGGTCAAGGTGACGGCGCGGGTGCATGATCCGGATGGGATCAGCTCGGTGCAGTTGCGTTACCGGCTGGATCCCAACACGGTGTTGACGACGGCGCCGATGTATGATGACGGCACCAACGGCGATGCGATTCGCGGGGATGGCATCTACACGGCCATCTTGCCGGGGCAGGCGGCGGGCACGCTGGTGGCGTTTCATGTGGTGGCCACGGATGCACATCCCACGCCGGCCTCGCGGACCTTCCCGGACGCCGGCCCGGCGGTCAGTGAGTGCCTGGTGCGCTTTGGCGATTTGCAGGTGACGGGCAATCTGGGCGTTTATCGCATGTGGATGACGCAGGCGAAGTACAACACGTGGGTGAACCGGGAGCGGCTGAGCAATGAGCCGATGGAAGGGACGTTTGTTTATGGCAACTTCCGGGCCATTTACGGAGCCGGCGCGCGCTACCGCGGGAGTCCGTTTACGCGCAATTATGCCAACCCGCTGTCGGCCAATGCCAATTTTGTTTGGACGGTGCCGGAGGATGATGCCGTGCTGGGGAGCGATGAGATGAATCTGGACTCGCTGGAGCCGACGGCGCGGGATGCCACGTTGCTGCGGGAATTGACGTCGTACACGATGGTGGAGCAGTTGGGGTTGCCGTGGAGTTACCAGCGTTTCATCCATCCGGTCATCAACGGGACGCATTGCGCCAGCCCGGTTTACACGGACTCGCAACAGGTCAACCGGGACTACGTGCAGATGTGGTTTCCGGACGCTGACGAGGGTGAGATTTACAAGATTGATGACTGGTTTGAGTTTGATGACACGCCGGCGCGGCAGTTGAACAAGTCGGCCAGCCTGCAGGACTTCACCACGGTGGGCGGGGTGAAGAAGAAAGCGCGTTACCGGTGGTGCTGGGAGAAGAAATTCAACGGCACCTTAAACGATGATTACTCGTCGCTCTACATGGCGGTGGACGCCTTTAACGCGCCGGATAGCATGTATGTTAGCGCTGTGGAGCAGGCCATTGACATCGAGCAATGGCTGACGATGCTGGCCTTCCGGCATGTGGTGGGCGACTGGGATGGCTATGGCTACAACCGTGGCAAGAACCAGTTTGTGTATCTGCCGAATGGAGGCAAGTGGCAGATGCTCCTGTGGGATCTGGACTTTTCGCTGGGCTGCACGGGCGGCCATGGGCCGACGCAGGATTTGTTTACGCTGGCGCTGGGCGGCGACACAGGGGAGAACCACATGCCGGAAGTGTCGCGGCTATATTCGCATCCTTATTTCCGGCGGATTTACCTGCGGGCGTTGCAACGTTGCGCCGACACGGTGTTGCAGGACGCGGCCTACATGCCGAAATTGGATGCGCGTTATCAGGCCCTGTTGCGGAATGGCATTGCCGGGCTGACCTCACCCTATGTGGGGAGCGGGGCCCAGGGGATTTCCATTCCGGCGTGGATCCAGCAGCGGCGCGCCTACATTCTGCAGAACGTGCCGCAGGCGGTGTGGGCGATGCAGGTGCCCACGGTGCAGACGAGCGCGTTGAACGTGGTCAATCTGACGGGGCTGGCGCCGGTGACGGTGAAATCCCTTCGTGTGAACGGGCAGATTTACCCGGTCTCCTGGACCAACTACACGCGATGGGGGCTGACGCTGGTGGCCAAGGAATCGGAGAATGTTTTTGTGATTGAGGCGTGTGATCACAATGACCAGCCCATCGCCGGGATGAAGGCCACCAACGTGGTTTATTACACCGGCTCGACGCCGCCGGCGGAGGGCACGGTGATGTTTAGTGAGATCATGTATCAACCGACGGTGACGAACGCGGAGTATATTGAGATCTACAATGCATCGGCGGATTTTGCCTTTGATCTATCCGGCTGGCGGGTGAACGGGCTGGATTATGATTTTCCGCTGGGGAGCATCATTCGCCCGCAGCAGCGCATTGTTCTGGCCAAGGACCGCGCGGCCTTCACGGCGGCGTATGGTTCGACGGCGGCCGCGGCGATCACGGATGTCTATAATGGACGGTTGGATCCCGATGGCGAGACGCTGACTTTGTTGCGGCCGTTTGGCAACCAGATGGTGGTGGTGGATCGGGTGCGTTATGAGCCGGGGGCGCCGTGGTCGGCGTTGGCGGCGGGCGGGGGAGCCGCCTTGCAGTTGGTGGACGGGCGGCGGGATCACAGCCGGCCGCTGAACTGGGCGGATGGTTCGGGGTGGAAGTTCAAGGCGTTCTCAATGACGAACGTGAACACGTTGATTTTCACGAACCTGTATTGGCGGTTGAACGAAGCGGGGGTGGTGTATTTGGACGACATCCGGATTGAGGAGGGCTGGGTGGTAGGTGGGGGGACCAATTATGTGGTGAACGGGGGATTTGAGGCGCCGCTGGCGGGGACATGGAATTTGGGGACGGCGGTGCAGGGTTCGACGCGGGTGAGCG